>NZ_JBFSPI010000001.1:0-150654 GCF_041464685.1 Vibrio sp. 10N.237.312.B06 | reverse complement strand
ATTTAGGTTCTGGCGCCGAGAGGTGTGAGAGTTCAAGTCTCTCCGACCGCACCATCATTGAATAGAACCCAGCTTTTTAGCTGGGTTTTGTTTTATCTGGAATATGTAAATCTGCAAGCCAAGTCACCAAGTATTCTCTCCTATAACCTCACTTTACTACAATTTTATTAGACAATGTCTGCTCCATTTCCTAACTGAGTATGACTGCCTATGAAAACCCTCCCTTTAACGATCGGTTGCTACACAGATTCTCCAAGTAATAGCCAAGGTGTATATCAAACTCAGTTAGATCTAGAAACGGGAACGCTGTTGCCTTTAGAGCTTATAGCGGCCTGCACTAACCCCTCGTTTATTACCACGACAAAGCTGGGGGTCTACACAGCTTCTGAAGTTGACCAAAAGATACAACCACAACTGATTCATATACCGAATTCTGATTCAACAATAGCGTCAAATACTAGGCCAATCTCAGGAGATCACCCTTGTCATATCACGATAGATCCCCACAATAAGTTTGCTATTACATCGCAATATTCATCAGGGACATTCGATATCTTTAGTTTAAGTATCAATGGCAATATCGATAAACGGCTCAAAACACTCAAAATGGTTGGTTCTGGACCTAATGCAGAAAGACAAACAGGCCCACATGCACATCAAAGCCTTTTCCTAAAGAACTCTCCGCAGTTTGTCACCGTCGATCTCGGAGCCGATCGAATCAACTTCTATTGCTTTGACGAAGAGCAAGAAGAGTTCCTTGATGAACCAATGCAATCTATCAAAGTACGTGCAGGGAATGGACCTCGTCACTTAATCTTTAATCAAGCTGAAGATAGAGCCTATGTGGTGTGTGAGCTCTCTGAAACAATATTGATTTTAGAAAAGTCTTTAGGCATTTGGAATGTAGTGGAAGAGATTGATGCATTGCCTAATATGGAGAAAGGAGAAGCCGCAGCTGCGATTAAGCTATCGCCAGATGAGCAATTCCTTTATGTGTCTTGCCGACATCAATCCAGAATCAGTTGTTTTAGAATAGACTCCGTCACTCAAAAGCTCATTTTTATGGATAGTTACGATGTTGAAGGTAAGTTCCCTCGCGACTTTCATATCACTAAAGACGGGCAATGGCTTATCGCCGCAAACCAGCACTCCAACAACCTCACGTCATTCAAACGAAATATTGAGGATGGATCTCTCATTTATACTGGATGCTCTTTAGCCATTGATGCGCCTGTTTGTGTGACGCAATAGCACTAAGCACTATCATGAAATCAAAAAAGGAGAGCCTCAGCTCTCCTTCTTTTATAACTAGATAACTTGGAGTAACCAATCACAACCCTAAAGCGTACTTAAGCACCTGTGATTTAATCGGCCCTGAGTTTTCTGCTAGCTTTAGTGCTGCATTTCGCACAAACTTAAGTGGGCCAATGTCATTGCTAAACGTTTTGTAGAAAAAGTCCATGCCACTTTGCATCATTAGATTGTCACCTCTTCTGATCACTTCATAGCGTCTCGCCACAGATTGATTCAATTCACCTTTCTCTTGGGTGATATCCAATAGTGCTGCCACATCTTTAAAACCCAAGTTAACACCCTGCCCTGCTAGAGGGTTAATCGTATGTGCAGAGTCCCCGACTAAAATACAGTTATTCTTTGAGTATGATTGAGCATGACGTCGTGTCAGAGGAAAAGAACCCGAGTTCAAAACTTTGATATCACCTAACTCTTTAGGAAAGTGAGTAAGTACTTCATTACGTAGTTTTTCAGGGGGCATTGCTGACAATTGCTTAATACGCAGTGGAGAATCATACCAAACTAACGAGCCCTGCCCGACTTCTTGATCGTCAGAGACTAGAGAACACAAAGGCAAAAATGAACGAGGACCACTTGGTAAAAATTGCTGCCAAGTAATATCTTGCTGAGGCTGTTCTGTTTCTACGTTGATAAGCATGCAGTGCTGTCGGTAATCCCAAGCCGTAATACCAATCCCTGCTTGCTGACGGACGGCTGAATTTGCGCCATCAGCGCCAACCACCCACTTCGCGGACAACTGAGTACCCGACTGAAGCTTGACTATATTGGTCTCACCAAACTCAATCTCATCGAGCTTTTCTGGACATAACAGTTCGAGATTGTTGTAGGCATCAAACTGAGCCCATAAACCCAATTGGATTAATCGATTCTCAACGATGTAACCTAAACGAGGTAAATCAAGAGATGCAGCATCAAACCGAGTACGACACTCTGGGTGTTCCCAAGTTTCCAATCGCTTGTAAGAACAGACGCGCATCGCTGCAATACTTTGCCATGCACCAAGATCTTCAAGCAAATCGACCGATGCTTGAGAAATCGCTGACACACGAATGTCCATCGCTTGCGACTCATCAAAAGCTTGTGGGGCAAAACCTTCGATCACCGCAACACTCAGACCTTGCTTTGCAAAACCGATTGCTGTTGCTGCACCAACCATGCCGCCACCGACGACTACAATATCGTAACTGTTCATATTTTGTACTTATCAGTTTGATTCTTTGACTGTTTTTGATTGTACTTTTTCATAACGAACTTGTAACCAAAAACCTTATTCGAAAGAAGGGTTATCCCTTATGGCATATGGCGTTAACGATAATAAAAACCACTACATAAGAGATTTGTTCAGACTACTAGTCAGTCGGTTTTGAAACCAGTACAATACGCCGCTTGCCGCTAGAGCCTGTCATAAAATTGAATACCGAATTATGACGAACGGAGCTAGCGGATGAATAATGGGCGATTTGCTCCCTTAAATTAAACTAACGATCGAGCGAACATATAATGAGTAAGAAACTGCTAATTAAAACTTGGGGCTGTCAGATGAATGAATATGATTCATCAAAAATGGCCGACCTGCTTAACGCTGCAAATGGCTATGAGCTAACTGAAGTACCTGAGGAAGCAGACGTACTACTATTGAATACTTGTTCTATCCGCGAAAAAGCGCAAGAAAAAGTATTCCACCAGCTTGGTCGTTGGAAAACGCTTAAAGATAAAAAAGAAGGTGTGGTGATCGGTGTGGGTGGCTGTGTAGCGACTCAAGAAGGTGATCACATTCGTCAACGTGCACCTTACGTAGACGTTATCTTTGGCCCACAAACATTACACCGTTTACCAGAGATGATTAAGTCATCACTGTCTAACGAAAAGCCAGTAATGGACATCTCTTTCCCAGAGATCGAAAAGTTCGATAACCTGCCAGAGCCAAAAGCAGACGGCGCAACAGCCTACGTTTCTATCATGGAAGGTTGTTCTAAGTACTGTACTTACTGCGTTGTTCCATATACTCGTGGCGAAGAAGTTAGTCGTCCAATGGATGATGTGCTATTCGAAGTTGCACAACTTGCAGAGCAAGGCGTACGTGAAGTAAACCTGCTAGGCCAAAACGTAAACGCATTCCGAGGCCCTACTCACGAAGGTGACATCTGCACATTTGCAGAGCTCCTTCGCCTAGTTGCGTCTATCGACGGTATCGACCGTATTCGTTTCACAACAAGCCACCCGCTTGAGTTTGGTGACGACATCATTGAAGTTTACAAAGATACCCCTGAACTAGTGAGCTTCCTTCACCTACCAGTACAAAGTGGTAGTGACCGTATTCTTACGATGATGAAGCGTCCACATACGGCTATCGAGTACAAATCTATTATCCGTAAACTGCGTAAAGCTCGTCCTGACATTCAAATCAGCTCTGACTTTATTGTTGGTTTCCCTGGTGAGTCTAAGCAAGACTTCCAAGATACAATGAAGCTAATTAAAGAAGTTGATTTCGATATGAGCTTCAGCTTTGTTTTCTCTCCACGTCCAGGTACGCCAGCGGCAGATTACCCATGTGATGTACCAGCACAAGAGAAAAAAGATCGTCTGTACGAACTGCAACAAACAGTAAACACACAAGCTATGCGTTTCTCTCGTCTAATGCTAGGCACAGAGCAGCGTATTCTTGTTGAAGGTCCATCAAGAAAGAATCTCATGGAACTGCGTGGCCGTACTGAAAACAGCCGTGTTGTGAACTTCGAAGGTTCCGCAGACCTAATCGGTCAGTTTGTAGATGTGAAGATCACTGAGGTTTACACTAACTCACTACGTGGTGAGCTAGTTCGCACAGAAAAAGACATGGGTCTACGCGTTGTAATGACTCCAGCAGAAATGATGGAAAAAACAAAACGTGAAGACGAGCTAGGTGTAGCGACATTTACGCCATAGGCAATACAACTGTTTGAGCACAAAGCGCAAACACAAAGCTTGAAATTACCTAACTAAGTGACCATCTTAGAAATAGGGATATCACCATCAAAAGCCCGGTCTAAATCGGGCTTTTTGCTCTTTTTTATATTTAAGAGTGAGTGGCACAAAATGAGAGGCTAATTTGAGCAATAAAATCGTTACCTTAGAGATAAATCTAGAGCCAGCAGACAACAAGCGCTTGGCAAGTTTATGCGGACCATTTGACGACAACATCAAGCATCTTGAGCGTCGTCTGGGCGTTGAGATTAATTACCGTAGCAACTTTTTCACGATTGTCGGTAAGCCTCACACGACAGCCGCCGCTTTAGACATCATCAAACACCTCTATGTTGAAACGGCTCCAGTTAAAGGCAACATAATCGATATCGAACCAGAGCAAGTGCATCTGGCTGTCACTGAGTCTGGCATTTTGGAGCAACACGTCGAGTCTGAAATCGACTACGGCAAAGAAGTGACCATTAAGACTAAAAAAGGCGTCATCAAACCTCGTACGCCAAACCAAGCACAATACCTAATGAATATGGTCACTCATGACATCACTTTTGGTATTGGACCTGCTGGTACTGGTAAAACGTACTTAGCTGTTGCGGCTGCGGTTGATGCACTTGAACGTCAAGAAGTTCGTCGAATCCTACTGACTCGTCCTGCTGTTGAAGCTGGTGAGAAGCTTGGTTTCCTACCAGGTGATTTAAGCCAAAAAGTAGACCCATATTTGCGTCCGCTTTACGATGCACTGTTTGAAATGCTTGGCTTTGAGCGTGTTGAGAAACTGATTGAGCGTAACGTAATTGAAGTTGCTCCACTGGCTTACATGCGTGGTCGTACATTGAATGATGCGTTTATCATTCTTGATGAGAGCCAAAACACCACGGTAGAACAGATGAAAATGTTCTTAACCCGTATCGGTTTTAACTCACGCGCTGTGATCACAGGTGATATTACACAAATCGATTTACCTCGTGGGGCAAAATCAGGCCTACGTCATGCAACTGAAGTACTCAGTGAAGTGGATGATATTAGCTTTAACTTCTTCATGTCTGAAGACGTCGTTCGTCACCCTGTGGTTGCTCGTATCGTTAATGCGTACGAGAAGTGGGAAGCCAAAGACCAAAAAGAGCGTAAAGAGTTTGAGGCTCGCAAACGAGAAGAACGAGAAGCCAAACTTCTTGAGGCTCAGCAAGCTGTTACGACACAATTAGCAACACAAAATAGCTCTGTCATTGCAGAACAAGGTGATAAATAGATGTCTATTGAACTAGACCTGCAAATAGCGGTCGAAAATGAGCAAGGTCTTCCAACCGAGCAAGATATTCAGCTTTGGTTGGATAAGACAATCCCTCAGTTTCAAGAGAGTGCCGAGTTGACGGTTCGTATTGTTGATACACAAGAAAGCCACCAGCTCAATCATGACTATCGTGGAAAAGATAAGCCAACTAACGTGCTGTCTTTCCCATTTGAAGCACCACCAGGAGTGGAATTAGATCTACTGGGTGACCTCATTATTTGCCGCCAAGTTGTCGAAAAAGAAGCAGAAGAGCAAAGTAAGCCTCTGCTAGCACACTGGGCTCATATGGTTGTACATGGCAGTCTGCATCTGCTAGGTTATGATCATATCGAAGATGATGAAGCTGAAGAGATGGAGTCACTCGAAACAGAAATCATGCAAACTATGGGGTTTGAAGACCCGTATATTCTAGAAAAGTAAATCTATTCTAGAAAAGTAGGTTGCAGAGAAACAATAACTCATCGAACCTGTGATTTTCGCAGGAATCTGAGTTGTAACGTGTGCTATCACACTTCTGATAGCGTTATTTTTTGAGAAATCATGAACGAAGGTAACCCCCCCACTTCTGAGGGAAGTAAAAAATCTGAAGGTCCGAGTAGAAAGTCCTTCTTTGAACGCCTAGGCCAACTATTTCAAGGTGAAGTAAAAGATCGCCAAGAGCTCGTAGATGTAATCCGCGACTCAGAAATTAATGACCTAATTGACCACGACACGCGCGACATGCTCGAGGGTGTAATGGAAATTTCAGAGATGCGAGTACGCGACATCATGCTGCCTCGCTCTCAAATGGTTACAGTTGAACGCACCGATGATTTAGATACATTGATTGCGCTTATTACTGATGCTCAACACTCTCGCTACCCAGTGATCAGTGAAGATAAAGACCATGTTGAAGGCATTCTATTAGCGAAGGACCTACTTAAGTATTTGGGTTCAGAAAGTGCCCCATTTGATATCGAACAAGTAATTCGCCCTGTCGTGGTTGTTCCTGAAAGTAAGCGTGTTGATCGCCTACTCAAAGAGTTCCAAGAAGAGCGCTACCACATGTCTATCGTTGTCGATGAGTTTGGCGGAGTTTCTGGCCTGGTAACCATTGAAGATATCCTCGAAGAAATCGTTGGTGAAATTGAAGACGAGTTCGACGATGAAGAAGAGCTAGATATTCGTAAGCTGAGTAAGCATACCTTCTCTGTAAAAGCTTTAACCACTATTGAAGAGTTCAACGATACGTTTAACACTGCCTTTAGTGACGATGAAGTGGATACCGTAGGCGGTATGGTTATGACAGCACTCGGTCACCTGCCAGTTCGTGGCGAAATTGTAGAAATCGAAAACTACCATTTCAAAATTACGTCTGCAGATAACCGTCGTGTGATTCAGCTACAGGTAACGATACCTGACGAACAACCTCTTCCTACTATCGAAGAATAACAACTTCTCTCTAAAGAGATGACAGAAATTAGATGACTAAGACCTTTATTCATCGCCTATTACGGCCGCTTGCGGCCGTTTTTGTTGGCGCTATAACCACCCTTTCATTCGCTCCATACTCTATATGGCCTCTTGCTATTCTCAGCCCAGCTTTGTTGCTGTTACTGATCCACAACCGCTCTCCTAAGAGTGCGCTTTGGATTGGCTACGCATGGGGTTTAGGTCAATTCACGACAGGTATCAGCTGGGTATACGTCAGCATTGATGGTTTTGGCGGCATGCCACTGGCTGCCAACCTATTTTTGATGGCATTGCTTGTTGGCTACCTAGCCGTTTATTCGGGTCTATTTACCTGGAGTTTGAACAAGTTCTTCCCTGCTAATAACCTAAGCCGCTTTTTCCTTGCAGCTCCTGCATTGTGGTTAATCAGTGATTGGCTACGTGGCTGGGTAATGACGGGCTTCCCTTGGCTTTGGTTAGGCTACAGCCAAATCGATTCGCCACTAGGTTCATTTGCACCGATTGGCGGCGTCGAGTTAGTAACTCTAGCGATCATTGTTTCAGCCTCTGCATTCGCTTATGCGATTGTTAACAGGGCCTGGAGTATCGCTATCATTCCTGCCGTCGTATTTAGCACCGGTTTTGGTATTCGCAACATCGATTGGGTCACACCGAACCCTGAAAAAACTACGTCAGTCGTCTTAATACAAGGCAACGTCGATCAAGACAGCAAATGGCTGCCGAGTCATCGCTGGCCAACCATGATGAAGTACACCGACCTAAGCAGAGAAAACTGGGACGCCGATATCATCATCTGGCCTGAAGCGGCTATTCCAGCATTCGAAGTTGAGATTCCATCTTTCCTACGCAACATAGATAGCGCAGCGAAGATGAACAACAGCTCAATCATTACTGGCGTGCTGAATCAATCTGAAGATAAGAAGTACTACAACAGTGTTCTTTCACTTGGTGTGAATCCATATGGTGAGTACAGCTACGATCCAGACGAACGCTACCATAAGCATCACCTGTTACCGTTTGGTGAGTTTGTTCCGTTTGAAGATATCTTGCGCCCATTAGCACCGTTCTTTAACTTGCCAATGTCATCATTTAGCCGTGGCGACTTTGTTCAACCAAACATCGTAGCAAATGGTCGTCATCTAGCACCTGCGTTGTGTTATGAGATCATATTTAATGATCAAGTTAGACAAAACGTAACAGATGAAACTGACTTTATTCTAACGCTCTCTAACGATGCGTGGTTTGGTCGTTCGATTGGGCCATTGCAACATATGGAAATTGCACAGATGCGCGCTCTAGAGCTTGGTAAGCCGCTTATTCGCTCTACCAACAATGGTGTGACGGCTGTTACCGATTATAAAGGCAACATCATCAAACAAGTGCCTCAGTTTGAAACGGCCGTATTAAAAGCTGAACTCATTTCAACGGATGGTCAAACGCCTTATCACACAGTTGGTACTTGGCCACTGTATGTCTGGGCGTTGCTCAGCTTGGTGATGGGTTGGCTAATTAGAAAGCCAAAGAGCTAGATTCGAAGAAAAGTGATTCGAGGGTTGACTGGTGGGTCAACCCTTTTTTATTGCCGCAGTTTGAAGTTAATTACATGTTTACGGCTTAAGTGCTTTGCGGCTAAACCCTGTAGAGCCACATTTAATGCATGGAATGATATTGGTTGGGTGGTTATATTCGGTTTGATGGCCACACTCGTCACATACTAAGGTGCCTAACCCAATGACTTCACCCGCTTGATATAAGCCCTGATGTTCAAGATCTTGGAACAACTCAACCCATTCAACTTTCGTTCGATCGGTTATGTCTAGAAGGCCTTGCCATATAGAGTCTGCAATCATCAAGTAAAATGGACCGCTTTTACTCTCTTCATAGCTTTCAGAAAACTCTTTCAAGTCCGACTTCACGTAGGCTGAAATCAGCGATAGTTCATCTTTGGTCATGTCGTTGGCTGCTTTCGCATACTTGCCTGACGTTTCGATTTTGTTGTTGAGCTCTTCAGGGCTATGCTTCAGCGTTTCGATGACCTCTTCAACAACTTCTTCATAGAGTGCTTTTTTCTTCGGCATAATAACCTCCTTAAGATAACCAACCTTGAAACGAGCAAACGGATGCGCCGCAATGCACTCCCGCTCACAAACAAATGCAATTCATACTCTTAAGTATAGTTGCCCTGCGAAATTCAGTGAAAATTACGCCATCTACTAGGCAGCAACTGCAAGTATGAAGGGTATAACTATTGTTGTACTCAGCTCCTTTAGGTATTCTATGACGATCTGTAAGATTCTGTTCTAACCGAACTCACAAATTCCAAGATAACCGGATACCATCGATGCAAGAACAATATAACCCGCAAGAGATTGAACAAAAGGTTCAACAACACTGGGATGACAGCGAGACTTTCGTTGTAAGTGAAGACCCAAACAAAGAAAAATTCTACTGTCTTTCTATGTTCCCGTACCCAAGTGGCCGACTGCACATGGGTCACGTGCGTAACTACACCATCGGTGATGTGGTATCTCGTTTCCAACGTCTACAAGGCAAAAACGTAATGCAGCCAATCGGTTGGGATGCATTCGGCCTACCTGCAGAAAACGCAGCTGTAAAAAACAACACAGCGCCTGCTCCGTGGACTTACGAAAACATCGAATACATGAAAAACCAGCTTAAACTTTTAGGCTTTGGTTACGACTGGAAACGTGAATTCGCAACATGTACTCCTGAGTACTACCGTTGGGAACAAGAGTTCTTCACGAAGCTTTACGAACAAGGCCTAGTTTACAAGAAGACATCTTCTGTTAACTGGTGTCCAAACGACCAAACTGTACTAGCGAACGAGCAAGTAGAAGACGGTTGCTGCTGGCGTTGTGACACTCCGGTAGAACAAAAGAAGATCCCACAATGGTTCATTAAAATCACTGAGTACGCTCAAGAGCTACTAGACGATCTAGACAACCTTGAAGGTTGGCCTGAAATGGTTAAAACCATGCAGCGCAACTGGATCGGTCGCTCTGAAGGTGTAGAGCTATCTTTCGCTGTTAACGGTGAAGAAGCGCCACTAGAAGTGTATACAACTCGTCCAGACACACTAATGGGTGTTTCTTATGTTGGTATCGCTGCAGGTCACCCACTTGCAGAGAAAGCATCAAAGAACAACCCAGAGCTTGCAGCATTCGTTGAAGAATGTCGTAACACCAAAGTGGCTGAAGCTGAACTCGCAACAATGGAAAAGAAAGGTATGGATACTGGCCTAACGGCTATCCACCCTCTTAACGGTCGTGTTGTTCCTGTTTACGTAGCTAACTTCGTTCTTATGGATTACGGCACAGGTGCTGTAATGGCGGTTCCTGCTCACGATCAACGTGACTACGAATTCGCTACTAAGTACGGCATCGATATCATCCCAGTAATCAAGCCAGAAGATGGTTCTGAGCTAGATGTGTCTGAAGCGGCTTACACTGAGAAAGGTGTACTGTTCGATTCTGGTGAATTCGATGGTCTTGCATTCCAAGAAGCATTCGATGCAATCGCTGCGAAGCTTGAAGCTGAAGGCAAAGGTAAGAAAACAGTAAACTTCCGTCTACGTGACTGGGGCGTTTCTCGTCAGCGTTACTGGGGTGCTCCAATCCCAATGGTAACCACTGAAGACGGTGAAGTTCACCCTGTACCAGCAGACCAACTGCCCGTTATTCTTCCAGAAGACGTGGTAATGGATGGCGTAACTAGCCCAATCAAGGCGGATAAGTCTTGGGCTGAAACCACATTCAATGGCGAACCTGCGCTACGTGAAACTGATACGTTCGATACGTTCATGGAATCCTCATGGTACTACGCACGTTACTGTTCACCACAAGCTGACGACATTCTAGATCCTGAGAAAGCAAACTATTGGTTGCCAGTTGACCAATACGTTGGTGGTATCGAGCACGCATGTATGCACCTGCTTTACTCTCGCTTCTTCCACAAGCTTCTTCGTGATGCGGGTTACGTGACATCTGATGAACCGTTCAAGCAACTTCTATGTCAAGGCATGGTTCTAGCTGACGCGTTCTACCACACGAACGAGAAAGGCACGAAGGAATGGATTGCTCCAACTGACGTGACTATCGACCGTGACGCGAAAGGTCGTATTGAAAAAGCAGTCGACAACCAAGGCCGCGACGTTGAACACTCAGGCATGATCAAAATGTCTAAGTCGAAAAACAACGGTATCGACCCACAAGAGATGGTAGACAAGTACGGTGCTGACACTGTACGTCTATTCATGATGTTTGCTTCTCCTGCAGACATGACACTTGAATGGCAAGAATCTGGCGTTGAAGGCGCAAACCGCTTCCTCAAGCGTGTTTGGAAGCTGGTTCACGCTCACTCTTCTAAAGGTGCAGCTGAAACTGTTGATGCTTCTGCTCTATCTGGTGACCAGAAAGCACTTCGTCGTGATATCCACAAGACTATCGCGAAAGTAACGGACGATATCGGCCGTCGCCAAACGTTCAACACAGCAATCGCTGCAATCATGGAGCTGATGAACAAGCTAGCGAAAGCACCTCAAGAATCTGAACAAGATCGTGCAATCCTTGATGAAGCGCTAAAAGCAGTGGTTCGTATGCTTTACCCTATGACGCCACACATCTCTTACGAAATGTGGATTGCGCTTGGTGAATCAAACGTAGACTCAGCAACATGGCCAACGTTTGACGAGAAAGCGCTAGTTGAAGACGAGAAGACTATCGTGGTCATGATCAATGGTAAGCTACGAGCAAAACTAACGGTTGCTGCTGACGCGACAGAAGAGCAAGTTCGTGAACTTGGTCTAAACGATGAGAACGCTAAGAAGTTCCTAGATGGCTTAACTATCCGTAAAGTTATCTTCGTACCTGGTAAGCTTCTAAACATCGTTGCGAACTAATTTCGCTAACATATTACAATTGCTAAAGAATTAACGAACTTAATTCATCAAAAGCAGTCTGTAGACAGGGTAGCTAATAACCCTGTCTACTTATTTAAGCGCTTTAGACTTGAGCCTAACAACTCAAACTAACTAAAGCTTTTAAATAAGTATTCTACCTTCATGAGAGCCATCAAATAATGCGCCTGATTTTACTATCTTCATTGAAAGTTACTATTGTTGTTTTAACCGTTAGCCTGCTGAACGCCTGTGGTTTTCACCTACGTGGTGATTACTCCGTGCCACAAGAACTCA
Organism: Vibrio sp. 10N.237.312.B06; assembly: GCF_041464685.1. NCBI lineage: Bacteria > Pseudomonadati > Pseudomonadota > Gammaproteobacteria > Vibrionales > Vibrionaceae > Vibrio > Vibrio sp. 10N.237.312.B06. The sequence goes on along the minus strand of NZ_JBFSPI010000001.1, from coordinate 138,424 downwards.
ACAAGATCTCTGTGACCAGTTACGACCAATACAGTACGTTTACACGTATGATGAAAAGCCAGCTGCGTATGAATGATGTAGAAATCGTGCCACCTGCTGAGAACATCCCTAACCTGCATATTCTTGGTGAAGGAGTTGGGGAACGTACTTTGTCGCTATACCAAAACACTCGAGCCGCTGAAATTGAGCTTACGTTCTATGCTTCATACCGCGTAACGATCCCAGAACTTGGCGACAAAACCTTCTCAACCAGCGTAACCCGCAGCTATTTAGATAACCCACTAACTGCACTTGCGAAATCGGTTGAGCGTGACATGATAGAAGACGAAATGCGCAAACTTGCGACGAGCCAAATCCTTCGTCAAATGGCTCGATTAAAAGCTAACATTGCTGCTGATAGTATGAACCTAGAAGAGCTTGAACAGGTTCAAGTAAAAGAGCTTGAAAAACAGTACAACATCAAGAACATCGAAATTGACGACGTTGAGGTCGACGCAAGTGCAGTACCTGATACTGAGCCTAGCGTAACTGTCGAGCAATAGGTTTATTTAATGCGTATTTTTGCTGATCGTTTATCTGAGCAACTTGCTAAGCAGTTAAGTAACGTTTACCTAATTTTTGGTAACGAACCTTTACTGCTGCAGGAAAGCCGAGAAGCGATTCAAAAGACAGCCAAAGAGCAAGGCTTCGAAGAACGCCACCGCTTTGCTATTGATAGCAGTCTCGACTGGAATCAAGTCTACGACTGCACTCAAGCATTGAGCCTATTCTCTAGTCGTCAGCTCATCGAACTTGAATTGCCAGAATCCGGGGTCAATGCCGCAATAGCAAAAGAGCTGCTCGCAATTTCAGAGCATATTCATAGCGATATCTTGTTGATCTTGGTAGGCACCAAGCTCACCAAAGCTCAAGAAAGCGCTAAGTGGTTTAAAGTGCTCTCGAATCAAGGATATTGGGTCAGCTGCCTAACCCCAGACGTTAGCCGATTACCTCAGTTTGTCCAAACTCGCTGTCGTCAAATCGGCTTGTCACCGGATCCTGAAGCGATACAAATGTTGGCACAGTGGCATGAGGGTAATCTATTTGCCCTCACCCAAAGCCTAGAAAAACTAGCTCTCCAATACCCAGATGGAAAGCTCACATTAGTGCGTTTAGAAGAATCGCTGAGTCGACACAACCATTTTACTCCCTTCCATTGGAGTGATGCGTTATTAGCAGGCAAAGGCAACCGTGCACAGCGAATCCTGCGTCAGTTAGAAGCCGAAGGTGTCGAACCCGTTATCTTATTGCGCAGCATACAACGTGAGCTTGCTCTGCTATTCCAAATGCAGCAACAAATGAAGCAGATGCCAATCGCACAGGTATTTGAAAAGCACCGTATCTGGCAATCAAAAAAACCTCTTTATAACGCCGCGCTAACAAGAGTTTCGATATCTCAATTACACTCCCTGTTTGCTCTACTCACTCAAGTAGAATTGATGACAAAAACGCAATATGAACAGTCGCCTTGGCCACTAATTCATCAGTTAAGCGTAGAGTTTTGTATCCCTTCAGCTTCAATCCCATTTCACGCATAAAAGCGTGGTATATTCTAGGGTCAACAGACCCTAAAAAGCTAAACTCAGATTAAAGGAACACCCCGTGTTACGTGAAGAACTAAAAGATTTTCTTGCAGACAAAGCCGACGACATGAAAGCAGAGTCGATTGTGACTATCGATGTAGAAGGCAAATCAAGTGTTACTGACTACATGATTGTTTGTACTGGTACATCTAAGCGCCATGTTGCCTCTATTGCACAGCATGTTGCTGATGAAGTGCGCAAGGCTGGCATGAATCCCCTTGGCATGGACGGCCAAAAAGAAGGTGAATGGGTTGTTCTAGATATGGGTACAAGCATGCTTCACGTTATGCAAGAAGAGCATCGTGAACTGTACCAACTAGAAAAACTTTGGGGCTAAGCTTTGAAGATCCAGTTAATCGCAGTTGGTACAAAAATGCCAAAGTGGGTTGAAGAAGGCTTTAAAGAATATAAACGCCGCTTCCCTCATGATATGCCATTAGAACTCATTGAAATCACTGCGGGAAAACGCGGTAAAAATGCCGATATTGCACGTATTCTTCAAAAAGAAGGCGAAGCAATGTTAGCTGCAGTTCCAAAAGGTAACCGCATTGTCACACTCGATATCCCAGGTAAAAAGTGGGATACGCCCCAACTCGCAGAGCAATTGGAAAGTTGGAAGCTGGATGGCCGTGACGTTTCTATCCTTATTGGCGGGCCCGAAGGATTAGCACCAGCATGTAAAGCGGCAGCAGACCAAAGCTGGTCTCTATCAGCACTTACTCTCCCTCACCCATTAGTACGCGTTATCATGGCTGAAAGCTTATATCGAGCTTGGAGCGTCACTGCTAACCACCCTTATCATCGAGAATAAGCGTTAATGTTACGTAAACGTAGCCAAATTCGTGATTACAAAGCAGAAGCACGACTATTTACTAGTCGTGCTTTTGTTGCGTTTGCAGGGATTATAGTGATGATGAGCTTGCTGGTTGTGAACCTTTACAACATCCAAGTTAATCAATATCAGGACTATAAAACCCGCTCCAACGACAACCGCATCAAGGTCGTTCCAATCGCACCCAATCGTGGTTTAATTTACGACCGCAACGGTGTACTTCTTGCGGAAAACCGGCCTGTTTTTAATCTGGAGATCACCCCAGAAAAAGTCAAAAACATGGAAGATACGCTTGTTCGTTTACAAGCGTTAATCGACATACCACCGGAGCGTATCGAACGTTTTAATCGTGATCGTCGTAATTCACGTCGCTTCAAATCAGTACCTATTCTTAATCAGCTTACCGAAGAACAAGTGGCGGTCTTTTCTGTAAATCAACATAAGTTCCCAGGCGTTGAAGTGACAGGGACGCTAAAACGTTTCTACCCTTATGGTGATGTGTTAACTCACGTGATTGGCTACGTATCTCGCATCAACGACCGTGATATGCAGCGCTTGGTTCGTGAAGAGAAAGACGCCAATTACCAAGCCACCCGCGATATCGGTAAACTCGGCATTGAGCGCTATTACGAAGACATGCTACACGGCACCGCTGGCTATCAAGAAGTCGAAGTAAACAGCCGTGGACGAGTGATCCGCACTCTTAAATTTGTACCTTCGGCTCCGGGGAAAGATATCGTGCTCAACTTGGATATCAAACTTCAGCTATACGTGCATAAACTGCTTGATGGACGTCGTGGTTCAGCCGTGGTTCTCGACCCGAAAGACAATGGCGTATTAGCCATGGTTTCCAGCCCAAGCTACGACCCAAATGCCTTTGTGCATGGTATTTCCTCGAAAGGTTATAATGCCCTGCTTCAAGACAAAGACCGACCTTTAGTTAACCGTGCAACGCTAGGAATTTATCCGCCAGCATCGACGATCAAACCCTTCATTGCCGTCGCAGCTCTGCAAGAAGGCGTAATTACTCCGAACACGACGCGTAATGACCCGGGCTATTGGAAGATTCCAAACTCAAAAACGAAGCCGTTCCGCGACTGGTTACGTTGGGGACACGGTGTCGTTGACATAGAGAAAGCCATTGAAGAATCGGTTGATACCTTCTTCTACCAAATTTCATTTGATTTAGGCATCGATCGCTTATCTAAATGGATGATGTTATTCGGTTTTGGTGATTACACTGGCATCGACATTTACGAAGAAAGCAAAGCGAATATGCCCACTCGCGAATGGAAAATGGCCAGACACCGTGTACCTTGGTATCAAGGTGACACCATCCCTGTCGGTATTGGCCAGGGCTACTGGACAGCAACACCAATGCAGATTGCAAAAGCGACTTCAGTATTGGTCAATGAAGGAGAGGTAACCGCTCCCCATTTACTACGCGCGACAATTGAGAACGGTCAACCGTTCGATGAACAAACGATATCTGAAATCGAAACGTACCCTCCGGTAACTGGTGTTAAGCAGAGATACTGGGATATCGCGCAAGAAGGCATGAGATTGGTAAACCACGGAAAGAAAGGCACAGCAAGACGCTCATTCCAAAAAATGTCTTATCAAACTGCTGGTAAATCAGGTACTGCACAAGTATTCGGTCTAAAAGAAGATGAAGAATACAACGCAGATGAAATCGCAGAACATTTACGCGATCATGCCCTCTTCACCGGTTATGCGCCTTTTGAAGATCCTGAAGCGGTCGTAACTATCGTTTTGGAGAATGCCGGTGGTGGTTCATCAAATGGTGGCCCAGTTGTAAGAAGAATTTTAGACCATATTATTCTTGCAGAAGATTATGAAAGTGAGCCAATAAAATAATGAAACTTGATCCTTCAACTGGACGAAATAGAGCCCTATTTGAACGGCTGCATATCGACCTTCCGCTATTGCTTGGCATTCTGGTTTTAATGGGCTTTGCCCTATTGATCATGTACAGCGCAAGCGGACAAAGCCTTGCGATGATGGATCGCCAAGCGATGCGTATGGTGCTGTCTTTAGGTGTGATGATCTTTTTAGCGCAAATCTCGCCTCGTACTTATGAGACCTTGGCTCCACTACTGTTTGCGGGCGGCGTTATTCTACTACTCGGAGTGTTGTTCTTTGGCGAGGCCTCTAAAGGTGCACAGCGCTGGTTAAACTTCGGCTTTATTCGATTCCAACCCTCTGAACTATTGAAGCTTGCAGTACCTTTGATGCTGGCTCGATTTATTGGTAAGCGCTCACTGCCACCCACTTTCCAAACTTTAGCTATCTCATTAGTGATGGTGTTTGTACCTACAATCCTTATCGCTAAACAGCCCGATTTAGGCACATCGATACTCATCGCAGCGTCCGGTATCTTCGTGATATTCCTGGCAGGTATTAGTTGGAAGATCATTGCCAGTGCCGCGATTGCACTGGGTGGGTTTATTCCAATCTTATGGTTCTTCTTGATGCGTGAATATCAAAAAGTTCGTGTAAGAACCCTTTTTGACCCTGAATCAGATCCATTAGGTGCAGGCTATCACATCATCCAAAGTAAGATTGCAATTGGCTCTGGTGGTATATCAGGAAAAGGTTGGCTGCAAGGTACTCAATCTCAACTAGAGTTCATTCCAGAGCGCCATACCGACTTTATTTTTGCGGTCATCGCCGAAGAGTGGGGCATGATTGGTATTTTGTTTTTGCTCGCTATCTACCTGTTCATTATTGGCCGTGGCTTAGTGCTTGCAAGCCAAGCTCAAACAGCATTTGGGCGAATGATGGGCGGCAGTATCGTACTGAGTTTCTTCGTCTATATTTTCGTAAACATTGGTATGGTAAGCGGCATTCTACCTGTGGTTGGTGTCCCTCTACCTCTGGTCAGCTATGGCGGTACCTCTATGGTTACCCTTATGGCCGGTTTCGGTATTTTAATGTCAATCCATACACACAGAAAAGCATTCTCAAAGGCGACCTAATTGATGTCTGTTAAAGTAACTCCTATAAAAACATCTTTGGTTAATGAGCTGCCAATAAAAAAACTAGTGTCTATAGTGAGCCTAGCCGTTGTTATAAACGGTTGTTCTTCGACAGAACCAACAGGCCGCTACGATATAGATTCAGATATTGCACCAGACGCACCGATCTCAGTAGAGCATCTCGAGGATGCTCACCCTCAGTATGAACCTTATAGTTTAGGTGGTAACACGGATTACACTTTGCGTGGCGAAGACTACAAGATCGTAAAGAAGACAGAAGGGTTTACTGAGAAAGGCAAAGCCTCTTGGTACGGTAAGAAATTTCATGGTCATTTAACGTCGAATGGCGAGATCTACGACATGTATTCGATGTCTGCGGCACACAAAACATTGCCGATTCCGAGCTATGTAAAAGTGACGAATACCGATAATGACAAAACGACGATTGTGCGCATCAATGACCGAGGCCCATTTCATGAAGGGCGAATCATTGACCTTAGTTATGCCGCGGCATACAAACTCGATGTATTGAGAACAGGCACGGCAAATGTTGAGATAGAAGTCATCACTGTGGCTATGCCAACCGACGCAAATAAAAAGGCGGCTTTACCTCAATTTATTATTCAAGTAGCCACTTCTCCACATGAAGATAGAACCGAGAAGTTAGCCAAAGATCTAGGCGAAAAGTTAGCTGTAGCAACGTTCTTGCAGCCAAATGATGATAACTACCGCCTGATGCTCGGCCCATTTCATGACTATGCTCTGACTCAAGAAAAATTAGAACAAGTTAAGCTAATGGGTTACCCGTCAGCTTATATAAAAAAAAAAAAAAAACACACACGCTAACTCGCTAATTTATCTAACAGTTACTTCTGGTAATCAGCGCTCTGGTGTGACAGAGTGATTCTGTTAATATATGAATAGTTCACCTAATAATTGCATTCAAAATGATTAAATCTAATAAACTTGTTAAATCGATTTTTGCTACTTCAGTTGCACTTTCTGCAACGATAGCAACATCGTCATTCGCCGCTCCTATTATTGTTCCTGACGCTCCTCAAATCGCTGCTAAGGGATTTGTTCTGATGGATTACCATTCAGGCAAAGTACTCGCAGAGAAAGAGATGAACACTCAACTTTCTCCAGCAAGTTTAACCAAGATGATGACGAGCTACGTAGTCGGCCAAGAGCTAGAGCGTGGCAACATCAACCTAAACGACGATGTTGTTATCAGTGAAAATGCTTGGGCTAAAAACTTCCCTGATTCATCTAAGATGTTCATTGAAGTTGGTACAACCGTTAAAGTTGAAGAGCTGAACCGCGGTATCATTATTCAATCGGGTAACGATGCTTGTGTTGCGATGGCTGAACATATTGCCGGCTCTGAAGATGCATTTGTTGACTTAATGAACGCATGGGCGAGCTCTATCGGCATGAAAGACACGCACTTTGCTAACGTGCACGGTCTAGACAACCCTAACCTTTACTCAACGCCTTACGATATGGCGCTACTAGGTCAGGCGCTGATTCGCGACGTTCCTGATGAGTACCGTATCTACTCACAAAAGAAATTCACTTACAACGGCATCACCCAGTACAACCGCAACGGTCTGTTATGGGATAAGAGCATGAACGTTGATGGCATTAAAACGGGCCACACAAGCAATGCAGGTTACAGCCTAGTAAGCTCAGCAACCGAAGGTAAAATGCGCCTAGTTGCTGTTGTTATGGGCACCAAGAATGCTAACGCTCGTAAAACAGAAAGCAAAAAACTGCTTAGCTACGGCTTCCGCTTCTTCGAAACAGTGGCACCACACACCGCTGGCGAGACATTCGTAGAAGAGAAAATCTGGATGGGTAGCAAGGACACGGTTGCACTAGGTGTCGACGAAGATACGTTCGTTACTCTGCCTCGTGGCCAAGCTAAGAACCTGAAGGCAAGCTTCGTTCTTGAGAAAGAGCTAGAAGCACCAATCAGCAAAGGCGACGTTGTGGGTAAACTATTCTACCAAGTCGACGGTGAAGACGTTGCTGAATACCCACTACTTGCACTTGAAGATGTAGACCAAGGCAGCCTATTTAGCCGCCTGTGGGATTACCTAGTACTGCTGTTTAAAGGTTTGTTCTAAACCAGTCAACAGTTTGTTCTACGTAAAATCTAAGCTTGCTGTATCGCTAACCTAATGAGTAGGTTCATGATTTGCTCATTAGCGAAACAAAAGCCGCCAGGTGCGGCTTTTGTTGATCTTGAGTTCAGTGATATTTACACGTAATATTCCGCCTTATTACTCGTGTCTATTGACCGAACACGCTTTTTATCGACATTTCGCCAATTTGCGAGAGTCTAGCCTTTTGGAGCTAATCATGAACATCAATTCTGATGCAAAACTAAAAGACCTCTTAGAGTTCCCTTGTTCATTCACTTACAAAGTTATGGGCTACGCTAAGCCAGAACTTACTGAACTAGTGCTAGAAGTGATCCAGCGTCATGCTCCTGGTGACTACAGCCCAACTCTAAAACCGAGTGCGAAAGGTAACTACCACTCTGTTTCTATCAATATTACTGCGACTTCAATTGAGCAAGTAGAAACGCTATATAAAGAACTGGGCGAAATCGAAATCGTTCGTATGGTTCTGTAACTTTCGATTACGCATGAAAAACAGCGGCTTATTGCCGCTGTTTTTGTTTGAAACCCTCGCTCCCCTTCCAAAGCATTCAACTTAATTTTCAATAAATACAAAGAAAGTTGAAAAACCTTGCTGTCCGTCTGTAGTTAGAAACCTGTTTCGCGTTTATAATGCGCTCACTTTATTAATCCTTGAGGAAGTGCCGCTTTGCAAAATAAGCTAATCGTAAAAAAATTAGGTCGTCAGGATTACGAACCTGTATGGAAAGCCATGCATAAGTTCACAGACGAACGCACGGATGAAGACGTAGACCAAATTTGGTTGGTTGAACACAACCCAGTTTTCACTCAAGGACAAGCAGGTAAAGCTGAGCATGTATTAAATGCTGGTGATATCCCTGTGATACAAAGCGATCGCGGTGGCCAAGTGACGTACCACGGGCCCGGTCAGTTAGTCGCTTACTTCCTGATAAACATCCGCCGCAAGAAATTCGGAGTGCGTGATTTGGTTACTCATATTGAGAACCTCGTAATCAATACTCTGAAAGCTTACAATATAGATTCAACTGCCCGACCTGACGCTCCTGGTGTTTATGTCGATGGCAAGAAAATCTGTTCACTCGGATTACGAATTCGACGCGGCTGCTCGTTCCACGGGCTAGCACTCAACGTCGATATGGACTTGTCTCCATTCCAACGTATTAACCCATGTGGTTACCAAGGGATGGAAATGGCGCAAGTAAGCCAACTCGGCGGTCCAAGTGAACTAGAAAACGTTGAGCAACAGTTAATACAAGAGCTCGTAGAACTACTCGGCTATGACCAAGTAGACATTCAAGCCACCAGTAACATTACAGCAGAAGCATAAAATCATGAGCAAACCAATCCAAATGGAAAAAGGCGTTAAATATCGTGACGCTGACAAAATGGCATTAATTCCCGTAAAGAATATGCCTGCTGAACAGAAAGAAGTTTTACGTAAGCCTGCATGGATGAAGATTAAACTTCCTTCAGACAGCCATCGTATTCAAGAAATCAAATCTGCAATGCGCAAAAACAACCTGCACTCAGTTTGTGAAGAAGCGTCTTGCCCTAACCTAGCTGAGTGTTTTAACCACGGCACGGCAACGTTTATGATTCTTGGCGCTATCTGTACTCGTCGCTGCCCGTTCTGTGATGTTGCCCATGGTCGACCGAATGCTCCAGAAGCCGAAGAGCCGAAGAAACTGGCTAAGACGATTAAAGACATGAAACTGAAGTACGTTGTAATCACTTCAGTAGACCGTGATGACTTACGTGATGGCGGTGCTCAACACTTTGCTGATTGTAACCGTGAAATTCGCGAGCAAAACCCAAACATTCGTATCGAAACACTGGTTCCGGACTTCCGTGGTCGTATGGACGTTGCGCTTGAACTAATGAAAGACAACCCACCAGATGTTTTCAACCACAACCTAGAGACAGCGCCGCGTCTATACCGTAAAGCGCGTCCAGGTGCGAACTACAAGTGGTCTCTTGATCTGTTAAGAAAATTCAAAGAGCAGCATCCAAGCATCCCAACCAAATCAGGTGTGATGATGGGCCTTGGTGAGACGAAAGAAGAGATCGTTCAAGTATTGAAAGATCTTCGTGAACATGGTGTAACGATGCTGACTCTAGGCCAATACCTAGCACCAAGCCGTCACCACTTGCCAGTTGAACGCTACGTGCCGCCTTCTGAGTTTGGTGAGTTGAAAGAGATTGCTCTAGAGCTAGGCTTCACTCACGCAGCATGTGGTCCGTTTGTACGTTCTTCTTACCATGCAGACTTGCAAGCACAAGGTATGGAAATTAAGTAATCACGATTGCTTAACGAACAATACAAAGGCGCTGAATTTTATGTTCAGCGCCTTTTTTCTATCGAACAAGCTTGTTCGATACAAAAACAACAAAGCCACTCATTAAGAGTGGCCTTGAACTGCAAGTCTAATCATCTAGATGTTAAATGGTCTACTAGCCAAAAGATGCCCAGATAACCGTTGCGACTAAAATTGGGCACACGAACTTCACATACATTGGCCAAACCTTACCAAACCAACCAAGTTGAAAGTCAGGACAACCTTGCTCAAGCTCTTTCACTTTTGACGCTCGGCTCCATACCCAACCACCAAACACACAGAACATCAGTGCAGCGACTGGTTGAAGGTACTGAGTCGCAATCATCGCTACCATGCCAAACATCGCAGCAAAGTTGTAAACAATCACCACACTGAACAATGCGATAGCACCACCAATTACCCAACTTGTTGGCGTTCGTCTAGTCTTGAAACGCTCACTAACAAGAGCGACAGGGGCTTCCAACATTGAAATCGATGAAGTAAGTGCAGCAATCGTTAGTAATAAGAAGAATACAATTGCGAAGACCTGACCCAGCATACCTAAGCTATCAAACATCAAAGGCAGAACCGTAAATACTAGGGTATCAGAGCTCAGTAATGAGCCATCTTCAGCATAGATTTGAACACCTTTTTGCATCGCAACAAACATCGCAGGCATCACGACTAAACCCGCAATAAAAGCAACCGCGGTATCAACTAAGGTAACGTTCATTGCCATTTTTGGCAGGTTCTCTTTCTTACTTAAGTAAGAGCCATAAACCAACATCGAGCAACCGCCAATAGTGAGCGAGAAGAAGCCCTGTCCCATTGCCGCCAGAATCAGTTTTCTATCCCACACTTTCTCAAAGTCTGGAACAAGGTAATGTTTTAGGCCTTCCATCGCGCCAGATTGCGTCATGATGTAAACAAACAATAAGCCAAATAACACAAATAGCGCAGGCATCAAACGGGTCGACCATTTCTCGATCCCCTGCTTAACACCGCCCTGAACAATCAAGATAGTCAGTACATAGAATGCGACGGTACCAAAAACATTGCGCTCAACACTGAAGTCTTTAAACCAATCAGCAGCAGCCTCTAGACCAATCAGGTCAGCGACAGCACCAATTAGGAAGCAGATCAACCAACCACCGACAATGCTATAAAACGCTAGCACTGCACTTGGAACACTCAACCCAATCCAACCGACAAATTCACCGACTTTCTTGCCTAACGGGTTTGTAGTCAAAGAACGCATGCTATCGACAGGGTTTGCTTGGCCATGTCGACCAATAGCCATCTCAACCACTAGCATAGGGAAAGCAACCACGAAAATCATAATTAGGTAAACAAGCAGAAAAGCACCACCGCCGTTACTGGCGACTTGGGTTGGGAAACCCCAAATATTACCTAAGCCAACAGCTGCACCCGCCGCTGCTAAAATAAAACCCAAACGAGAGCTAAAGTACTCTCTTGAAGAGGAAGATTGTTGGTCCATATTGCCCGCATTAAAAATCAGTGAACTAGTTGAGAAGTACAGTAATCAAAAGCAATGATAGGTACAACTAATAAATGAGCAATCTTCTGATTTTTACAACAAACACACTATTTAGAACCATTAAATTAACAAATAACTGGTCTTATCGTTTACCAAAAAGCAGTAAAGCAAGGTTCAGGACTAGACAAATCATGGATTTAATTGAGATGAATACTCGTCGTATTGTTCAATTTATACGAACAAAAAGAGCACCAAATGGTGCTCTTGTGACTTATAGTTAGATTCAGATTAGATCGTGAAGACTTGATAGTCTTTTAGGTTCGGAATGATTTCATGCAGCTGTTGCTCTTGTTCTGCCATCTCATCAAGAGAATCACAGAACTCATTCGCTTCCTCTTGCACTTGTTGAGAGTGTTCTTTCATGCGCTCTTCAACTTTAAGCTTTAATGCAGCCATGCTGTCAGCCAATTCAGTAAGATTTAAGCCACCATCTTGTTTCATTTTTTCTGACATCGCATTAAAAGCGCTAGAGATAAATTCTTGGTTAAAGATCTCCTTAGCCTTCTCGAAATCTTCAGACCAACCATTGGCCATCGAATCAAAACTGTCTGCTGGTAAAACTAACTCGCCATCTTTGTAGTAACGAGCTTCCAGTTCAGCAAAGTAGGTTTTCATTGACTCTTTTACATTATCAAATGATTCCGGTGAATCTAGGCTAGCAGCAATGTCATCAATAACATCATTCGCTAACGCTAAACCATCGTTAGCCATTTGTTTCGCTCTTGGTAAGTACTCACTCATTTTTTCGCGGTATTTCTCAATCGCCGCTTGTTGGTCGGCATCAAGCTCAACCTTCTCACCATGGATATATAAGTCGTTGTTACCATCAAAAACGGCAGTATCACCATTCACTTGATGGATTTCGACTTTCTGGTCATCGATTCGCAATTCATTTTTCAAATCAACTCGACACTGAGCAGCAAAAGTTGGCAGGCTCACAACAGAGATTACCGCTGTTAACGATGCGATTAATACACTGTTCTTCATAAACATTTTGTTTTTCATAACATCCTCTCATCAATCTGACAGATTACTATACCCTTGGTATATGCTTCTTTGTCAGAGAAACGTTTTATATATATCCGTTACTCAGTTAGTCGATAGATATTACTTCATAGCAAAACTGTTTATCTGCGACCTTAAACTCAATCTCATCACCGACTTCTTTCCCCATTAGAGCCTGACCAAAAGGTGCATTTTCCGTCACGATAGCAACTTCATTGTTATTCCACGTAACAGAAAGCCCACCTACTCTCGGCCCCATGAAAAAGTGTTTATATTGATCATGCTCGTCAATGACCACAACATAGCTGCTCACTGTAATCTTCTCACTATCACGCAGCACTAAGTTACGATAACACTGAATGTCACCTTCACACTCTTGCACTCTTACGGCTTGACCGTGAGCAAGATACGAAGCTTCTAGTGCCAATGTATCGTACTTATGCTCAGGCACTGTCTCTTCATCGGTCGCCGCATCAATAGCGCGTTGAGTAGCAGATTGTGCGATACGTAATCGGGATTCAAGTTGCTCTATGATTATTTGGCGAAGCTCAGACTTATTCATACTATTGGGGTGCTTTTCTATAGGAGCTACAGAATAGAATTAGGTACAATCAGGTGCAAGACATTTGATTCATCAAGCGACGCAATCATCAATAGGCGCCCGCTTTAACATCAATACGACACTTAATAACTCAGGTAGAACATAAATGATTGAGCAGAAGCTAAAACAAGTATTCGGATTCGACTCACTGCGTAATGGGCAAAAGCAAGTCATTGATAATGTTCTATCTGGTCACTCGACTGCCGCTATATTCCCAACAGGCTCAGGCAAGTCGCTTTGCTACCAATTGCCAGCATTAGAGTTGCCGCACTTAACCTTAGTGATATCACCATTGTTAGCCTTAATGAAAGACCAGCTCAGCTTCTTACACAGTAAGGGAATAAGCGCGGCTGCAATCGAATCAAGCCAAGACAGACAAACCACACAACAGGTGATGCAATCCGTGCGTAACGGGGACACCAAAATCCTAATGATCTCTGTTGAGCGCTTGAAGAATGAACGCTTTCGTCAGTTTATCTCCCAAGTTCCCATCTCTATGCTCGTAGTTGATGAAGCACACTGTATATCAGAATGGGGACACAACTTCAGACCAGACTACCTGAAGCTTCCCCAATACCAAAAGCAGCTCAATATTCCACAAGTACTGCTACTGACAGCTACTGCAACGACATCGGTTATCCAAGATATGAAGTCGAAGTTTGAAATTGATGAGGAACGCGTAGTGGTTACGGGTTTCTATCGTCAAAACCTCGACCTGTCGATTCAACCTTGCGAACAAACCAGCAAACTAGAAACCTTGTGCAATGTTGTTAACCAAGCTTCTCTCGATCCGACTATTGTTTATGTCACCCTTCAACAGACAGCAGAGATGGTGGCTCAGCAACTCCGTAATGCTGGCGTTAATGCCGTGGCTTACCATGCCGGTCTTAAGCCTGAAAACAGAGATGCAATTCAACATCAATTCATGAATGATGAAGTGAGCTGTATCGTGGCAACCATTGCTTTTGGTATGGGCGTGGATAAGTCCAACATTCGCCGAGTGATTCACTTTGACTTACCAAAATCGATAGAGAACTACTCACAAGAGATCGGCAGAGCAGGCAGAGATGGGCAAGCGTCTGAATGTATTCTTCTCGCCAACAAATATGGTCTAAGTACACTAGAGAACTTCGTCTTTGGCGACACGCCAGACAACATATCAATTCAAACGGTCTTAAAAGAAATATACGAAAACCAAAACATTGCGGCTTCTGGCGCAAACCAATGGGAAATCATGCTCAACCAACTATCGCGTGAGTCCAACATTCGTCAGTTACCACTAAAAACGCTATTGGTGTATCTTGAAATTGAAGGCGTGATTGAGCCTAAATACAGCTACTTTGCTGACTACAAATTTAAATTCATACGAACTAAGCAGCAGATCACCGAGCAATTCCAAAGCGAACGTCGCCATTTTGTAGAAGCAATTTTCCAATGCTCTCCTCAGGCCAGAGTTTGGTGCCAAGTCGATTTCGATGCACTTTGGACTCACTTTCAAGCAGATCGTCAGCGTGTGATTGCGGCTATCGATTACTTCAATGAACAAGGCTGGATTGAGTTGGAAAGTAAGCAGATCACAGATGTGTATGCGATCCACAATACGTCTGAAGATATGATGCAATTATCAGAACGTTTAACTGAGTTGTTTAAGGCAAAAGAGAACAGTGAAATAAACCGCCTTAACCAAATGCTGAGCTTCTTTGAGGCTGATACCTGCCTAAGCTCTCGCCTTGCGAGTTACTTCGCCGATGATAAAGCGCCAGCCAAGTGTGGTCACTGCTCAGTATGTCGCGGTCAAGTAGCAATATTACCAACCGTTGATGTTGAAGCAGTTGACGACGAGACCGTGATGACATGGATTCATGAATTTGTATCTAAGAGTCAACAATTGATCACAGACGAAGCCATTACTCGTTTTCTATGCGGAATCGCAACTCCACTTTCAACCAAGCTTAAAGCCAGCAAAATGGTTGGATACGGGAAGCTAGAGCAACAACCATTCAGTGATACGCTAGCGCGAGTTAAACAACTTCCTAGATAAGGCATCTTACGTATTGATATAGAAACTGACTAGACTACCAAGTCTAGTCGGTGCTTCTCAATACCATCTATTTTGACGCCCCTCTATTCGGATTCCCCTCTAAACTAGACAGCCTAAAAGAAACTCAACTGACGCATCTGGTCTTTGGGTTGTAGCATTACGCTTAAACCAAGCAGGCGTATTTCTCGCCCTTGCTGCCTTTTAAGTATCTCACTCAACAGTTCTTTAAAGTGCTCTAGATCGAGAGAGGCGTGTATGTGCTCAATAGTGGTTTGCTGGAAGTCGGCAAACTTGAGCTTAATGCCCTGCTTGATGATCGCTTTACTTGGGCTAGCTTTCTCTAGACGTGCTTCAAGCTCAGGAAAAAGCTTGTCTTCAATTACCTGCCAACATTCTGCGTAAGTAGAAATATTCTGAGTAAAAGTTCGCTCCACGCCTACCGATTTTCGTTCACGCTCAATAATAACTTCTCTGTCATCAATACCATGGCTGCGCTTCCAGAGTGATGCACCTTGACGGCCAAACCTGAGCAATAGATCTCGATAGTCAGATTCCTTAATGTCCTTACAAGTAAAGAAGCCAGCTTGATGGAGCTTTTCAATACTGACCTTGCCAACGCCTGGGATTTTTTCGAGTGGCAATTCATCTATCACTGATTGTACGTCTTGTGGAGGTATTACAAACTGACCATTGGGCTTATTCAGATCCGAGGCCACCTTCGCCAAAAATTTAATCGGCGCAATACCAGCAGAAGCGGTCAGGTTAAGTTCATTCCAGATATCGCGACGAATTGCTTCGGCAATCAGTGTTGCCGAGCCACGACACAGCGTCGAATCCGTGACATCAAGAAAAGCTTCATCTAAAGACAGAGGTTCAATGATGGATGTATATCGAGAAAAAATCTCGCGAATCTTTTTCGATATCTCGACGTAGACCGACATCCTCCCAGGAACAACCAACAGATTGGGACAAAGCTGCAGCGCCTTTCCCGTCGGCATTGCAGAACGAATACCAAACTTGCGAGCTTCGTAATTACAGGTACTCAAAACGCCACGCTGCTTTTCATGCCCCCCAACTGCAAGTGGTCGATTTCGGTAAGCAGGATTATCTCTCATTTCAACAGCTGCGTAAAAACAGTCCATATCAACGTGGATTATCTTTCTTACTTTCTCTTCACTCGCACTACACATCTAGGAATAACCCAACCTTACAACTGTATTTATAAACAGTATAATCAATTATTCTCAGATTTAAAATGATCTGGAGCCCAGCTAAATAGCTTTAACTTCATTAGCCACTTACTATTCTGATAGTATTGTTAGAGAGTATTTAACCTATAAGTAGGGATAACTTTTGAGTGATAAAATACTAGTAGTCGAAGATAGTCGTGCATTCAGAAACTACCTGTACCAGCAATTTAAAAATGATGGCTATGAGGTTGCGCTGGCTGAATCAGTGGCTGAAGCTAAAGCTATCTTAGAACAAGATACGGATTTCTTGTGCGCGGTGCTCGATTACTGCTTACCCGATGGCCAAGATGGCGAGATCATTGATTTGGTACTCGGCTATCAACAAAAAATCATAGTCCTAACCGGCATGTTCAACAACACACTTCGAGAACAAGTACTCGCGAAGGGTGTGATTGATTACATCCTCAAAGACAGCATGTCATCAGTCAGTTATTTGCTTCCTCTGGTTAATCGAATCTCAAATAACCGATATCATAAAGCCTTGGTTGTTGATGATTCTGCTGTGGTTCGTCGATATGTAGTGCAACTTCTTGAGCACCAATATATTCAAACGATTCAAGCGGAAGATGGCGAACAAGCACTAGAGCTTCTCCAAAACGACCCCGACATCACTTTCGTCGTTACCGATCATGACATGCCAAACAAAGATGGCATTTCGATGACCCGTGACATTCGAGTACACCATGATCGCAATCAGCTCGCTATTCTTGGGCTATCTGGCAGTGACGACCGAACCATGACAGCTCGTTTCCTTAAGGCTGGTGCCAACGATTTCCTTTACAAGCCATTTAACCAAGAAGAGTTTTTCTGCCGTATTCATCAACTACTCGACATGAAAGAGGCCACCAATGAACTATTTCGTCATGCAAATGAGGATGCTCTGACCGGGCTTTGGAACCGTCGTTATCTATTCAACCAAACATGTAAAGGCTGCGAACATCGCAGCATCGCCATGATGGATATAGACTTCTTTAAAAAGGTGAATGATACCTACGGTCATGATGGTGGCGATGCGGTACTCATTGAAGTCGGAAATATCATCAAAAATCATTTTAAAGATGATGTCGCCGTTCGTTTCGGCGGTGAAGAGTTCTGCATTCAATCATGCCGACCATTTGAAGAATTTGTCGACACGCTAGAGTCAATGAGGATTGCGATACAAAACCAAGAAGTTATTCATGACTCACAACGGATTAAAGTCAGCATGAGTATCGGGTTAAGCGACTTAGTTGGCAGTTTGGATGAGCAAATAAAAGCCGCGGACGAACTACTTTATACTGCAAAAGAACAAGGTAGGAACCAACTGGTCTTTGCGCGCAATAACATGCAAATCGACCACTAGAAATTCGTTTTTGTTTCCGTTTTTAGCATTCCAAAATAGACAGTTCACTCAAACAAAAAAAGCTCAAGACGATAATCTTGAGCTTCTTATTCTAAGGGCATAGACAACTCTATTCCCCTATGACTGTCACCAATTAAGCGATACGGTCTTTACTCCAAGCCGCTTCTTTTTGTTGACGTTCTGCCAGTTTCTCTTCACGGTATGCTTCACGTGCTTCACGTTTTTTACGCGCATCACAAGGTTCAGGGCAGTTACATACTTTATCAATACCAACAGCACCTAAGCCACCACAGCTACCTTTCACAACTTTCTTTTGGATAATATAGCCAATTGACATCGCTGCGATTACTGCAAGAAAAACACCAAATGTAATCAGAAATGTATTCATAATTATCTCGCTTACCTTATTTACCTAAGTATGGCTTAAATGCTTCTGAAGCAATTTCTTTAAAGCCATCAGCTGTTTTTACCACCATGAACACTGGGATGTTATGTTGGTTTGCGACTTCCAGTCCTTTTTCTTCACCTAAGACCATAAGGCCAGTAGATAAACCGTCTGCAGTCATTGAAGACGGGTTTAAAACAGTCACTGAAACCACTTTGTGATGAAGCGGCTTACCTGTTTCTGGGTTGATGATGTGTGAATAACGAACACCATCACGCTCAAAATAGTTTCGGTAGTCGCCAGACGTTGCGATCGCCATATCACCAGGCTCGATGATCTCTTGAATGTTGCGCTCGTCAACACTTGGCTTCTCGATGGCGATACGCCAACCCACACTTTCACGGTTTAAGCCCTTCAAACGGATTTCACCGCCCACTTCTACCATGTAGTTATGAATGCCAATTGAATCGAGGTAGTCAGCAACGACATCCACGCCCCAACCTTTTGCGATAGTCGAAAGGTCAACATACAAGTTAGGCAAATCTTTGCTTAGCTTATTACCTTCAACGCTTAAGTGGTGAATACCAATCTTAGCCTTACGAGCCGCAAGCTCTTCGTCTGATGGAACCACTTCAGGACGTGCTTCTGGACCAAAACCCCACAAGTTAACTAATGGACCAACCGTCACATCCAACGCACCTTCAGTAAGACCGTTCAAACGAATCGCTTCTTTCACAACGATAGCGGTTTGTTCAGATACTTCGAATGCGTCCGCACCTTTGTGTTGGTTGAAACGGCTCAGCTCTGAATCTTCACGGTAAGTCGACATTTGATCATTAACTTCTTCAAGTAGACGATCGATCTCGGTATGAACTTCTTTAGACTCAGGAAATTCATCGCCATTGATGTACTTAATGTTATAACTGGTCCCCATTGTCGGACCACTTAAATGTACTTGCTCTCTTGCCTGCTCACAGCCCGCAAGAAAAATCAAAGAAGTTAATGCAACAAGCCAAATTCTCACTTGCTTACTCCTGTCTAATGTTGAGGATTTATATAAGGAAAAATAAGAGTGAAAAATAGGTATTTTAAATGCCTTACTCTTTCTTATATAAGCCAGTTTGTTGTCACGAGTAGTCTTAGAAAAACAAATGGCTGACTCGTAAGAGTCAGCCATAATATCAATCACTTAAATGGATTAACCACCGAAGTCATCTAGTAGGATGTTTTCATCTTCTACACCAAGATCTTTCAGCATGCCGATCACAGCCGCGTTCATCATTGGTGGACCACACATGTAATACTCACAGTCTTCAGGAGCTTCGTGATCCTTCAGGTAGTTTTCGTACAATACGTTGTGGATGAAACCAGTGTAACCGTCCCAGTTGTCCTCAGGTTGAGGATCAGACAGAGCACAATGCCACACGAAGTTTTCGTTTGCAGCCGCTAGGCCGTCGAAGTCTTCAATGTAGAACATCTCACGCTTAGAACGTGCACCGTACCAGTAAGACATCTTACGAGTAGAGTTAAGACGCTTAAGTTGGTCGAAGATATGTGAACGCATTGGCGCCATACCTGCACCACCACCGATGAATACCATTTCATTGTCTGTGTCTTTAGCAAAGAACTCACCAAATGGACCAGAAATAGTACATTTGTCGCCTTCTTTAAGAGACCAGATGTATGAAGACATCACACCAGGAGCTACGTCAGGGTTATTTGGCGGCGGAGTTGCGATACGCACGTTAAGCTTGATGATGCCTTTCTCTTCTGGGTATGAAGCCATAGAGTAAGCACGGATCGAATGCTCTTTAACGATAGACTCGTAACGGAACAAGTTGAACTTATCCCAGTCACCACGGTATTCCTCAGGAATATCGTAATCTGCGTATTTCACGTGATGTGGTTCAGCTTCAATCTGAATGTAACCACCCGCGCGGAACGGAACTTCTTCACCTTCAGGGATAGCTAGAGCCAATTCTTTGATGAAAGTAGCTTCGTTATCGTTAGAGATAACAGTACATTCCCACTTCTTCACACCAAAGATATCTTCGTCTAGTTCAATCTCCATGTCAGTTTTCATAGCAACTTGACATGCAAGACGTTCGCCTTCGCGAGCTTCACCTTTTGTGATGTGGTCAAGTTCAGTTGGAAGGATGTCGCCACCACCAGACTTAACTTTTACACGACACTGACCACAAGAGCCACCGCCACCACAAGCAGAAGATACGAAGATACCAGCGCCAGCTAGGGCACCAAGTAGCTTGCTACCAGGCTGAGTAACGATCGCCTTTTCAGGGTCGCCGTTTACAGCAATAGTGATGTCACCTGATGGTACTAGCTTAGACTTAGCGAAAAGAATCACTAGTACTAGAGCCAATACAATAATGGTAAACATCGCTACGCCAAGAATAATGCTTTGCATTTGTTATTCCTTATTACTGGGTGCTTACCCTACAGTTGAACACCAGAGAAAGACATAAAGCCTAACGCCATCAGACCAACAGTAATGAACGTGATACCAAGGCCACGAAGACCTGGAGGTACGTCAGAGTACTTCATCTTCTCACGGATACCCGCAAGAGCAACGATAGCTAACATCCAACCCACACCAGAACCGAAGCCGTAAACAACAGATTCAGCAAAGTTGTAGTCACGAGTTACCATGAAAGATACACCACCAAAGATTGCACAGTTAACTGTGATCAGTGGAAGGAAGATACCTAGTGCGTTGTACAAAGGTGGGAAGAAACGGTCTAAAACCATCTCTAGGATTTGTACAAGTGCCGCGATAACACCGATGAATGCGATGAAGTTAAGGAAACTTAAATCGACACCTTCAACAAGCGCGTTTTCTTTCAGGATGTGTGTGTAAACAAGGTTGTTTACAGGAACAGCGATTGTAAGTACTACAACTACCGCAACACCAAGACCAAAAGAAGTTTTAACTTTCTTAGAAACCGCTAGGAATGTACACATACCTAGGAAGAAAGAAAGCGCCATGTTTTCGATGAAAATCGATTTAACTAGCAGACTAATATAATGTTCCATGACTACCTTACCCCTTCGCTTCTACTTGTTCTGGTTTGAACACACGAATTGCCCAAATCAAGAAACCAATTAGGAAGAATGCTGAAGGTGCTAGAAGCATCAAGCCGTTTGGCTGATACCAACCACCGTTGCTCACTAGAGGTAGTACTTCCATACCAAATAGTTTGCCAGAGCCTAGAAGCTCACGGAAGAAACCAACAGTGATAAGAACGAAACCGTAACCAAGACCGTTACCAAGACCGTCGATAAACGATGGGATTGGCGCAGACTTCATTGCGAATGCTTCAGCACGACCCATTACAATACAGTTAGTAATGATTAGGCCAACGAATACAGATAGCTGCTTAGAGATATCGTATAGGTATGCTTTAAGCACTTGGTCTACCACGATTACTAATGATGCGATAATTGCCATCTGAACGATGATACGCACACTGTTAGGAATGTGGTTACGGATTAAAGAAACGAAGAAGTTAGACAGAGCAGTAACGAACATTACCGCGATAGTCATAACAAATGCTGTTTCTAGCTTAGTGGTTACTGCAAGAGCAGAACACACACCAAGAACCTGTAGCGCGATTGGGTTGTTATCCAACACAGGCGCTAAGATGCTCTTTTTAATTTCTTTTGCACTAGACATTAGTTCAGACCTCCGTCACGAACTTTTGCTAGGAACGGACCAAAGCCCATATCACCTAACCAGAAGTCAAATGTATGTTGAACACCAACGCTAGTCAGTGTTGCACCAGAAAGGCCATCTACACCGTGCTCAGAACCTTGAGGAGCGCCACCTTTAACAACCTGAATAGCAGGTTTGTGGTTTTCGTCGAATAATTTCTTACCAACGAATTGAGCGCGCCAAGTTGGGTTCTCAACTTCACCACCAAGTCCAGGAGTTTCACCTTGCTCGTAGTAAGTGATACCAGAAACTGTGTTGCCATCAGTTTCTACCGCAACGAATGCGTACATCATTGACCAAAGGCCGTTACCGTGAACAGGGATGATAACTTTAGAAGTCTCAGCGCCATCTTTCACTAGGTATACAGTACCCGTGTTAGCACGACGAATGATCTTAGCGATGTCATCTTCAGCTGAAAGCTTGATTGACTGAGCTGGATCTTTTGCCGCTTTACGTTGGTCGTATGCAGCAGCATCGCCGTCAACGAAATCGCCAGTAGCGAAATCAACTAGACGAGGTTCGATGTTCTCTGCGTAGAGTGCTGGGATATCACCTGCAAGCTCAATACCCGCAACTTCAAGGATCTTAGTTTGCTGATCCAGAACTGCGTTAGCTTGCTGCTTAGGTTTAAGAACAACTGCAGCTGTTGAAACGATGATTGAGCACACTAGGCTCAATGCGATAACAACAAACAGCGTCTTTTTAATGCTATCGTTATTACTTGCCATAGCGCGCTAGTCTCCGCTTAATGTTCTTCTCGATTACAACGTGGTCAAACAGAGGAGCAAATAGGTTTGCGAATAGAATCGCAAGCATCATGCCTTCTGGGTATGCAGGGTTAACTACACGAATCATTACACACATTGCGCCGATTAGGATGCCGTACCACCACTTACCTTTGTTGGTAAATGAAGCTGATACTGGGTCAGTCGCCATGAAGAACATACCGAATGCGAAGCCACCTAGAACTAGGTGCCAATGCCAAGGCATGCTGAACATTGCGTTAGTATCAGAACCGATCACGTTGAACAGCGTAGACACAGCAATCATACCGATCATTACACCAGCAATGATGCGCCATGAAGCGATACGCATGTAAACGATCATCGCTGCACCAATCATAAGTGCTAGAGTTGATACTTCACCGATAGAACCTGGGATGTTACCAATGAATGCGTCCATCCAAGTGATTGCTTCACCTGATGTCACGTTCATTAGTGCGCTACCGCCGCCTTGAGCCCATTGGCTAAGAGCAGTTGCACCAGAGAAACCATCTGCAGCAGTCCAAACTACGTCACCTGAAATCTGTGCAGGGTATGCAAAGAATAGGAACGCACGGCCAGCAAGTGCAGGGTTCAGGAAGTTACGACCCGTACCACCGAAGATCTCTTTCGCCACAACAACACCGAAGGTAATACCTAGTGCTGCTTGCCATAGAGGAAGCGTTGGCGGAACGATAAGCGCAAATAAGATAGAAGTAACAAAGAAACCTTCGTTTACTTCGTGCTTACGCACCATACAGAACAGAACTTCCCAGAAACCACCGACGATGAATACCGTTGCGTAGATAGGTAGGAAGTATGTCGCACCAAGTAGCATCTTGCTGCCAACACCAGCATCGGGCCCTAAGGAGGCTCCAAGCATTTCGGTTAGCCAGTAGTGCCAGTTACCATCGATAACAGAAACTAATTCAGCGCCTGCGTACATATGGTTAAGTGCAGCGATAGCTTGGCCACCCGCGTTGTACATACCCCAGAACATTGCTGGGAATACCGCGAACCAAACCATGATCATGATACGTTTTAAATCAACGCTATCACGAACGTGTGAGCTTTTCTTTGTGATAAGACCTGGCGTGTAGAACACTGTCGCTGCTGCTTCGTAAAGCGCAAACCACTTCTCGTGTTTACCACCTGGCTCAAAATGATGCTCGATGTCTTCAAGAAACTTTTTAAGGCCCATGAAAATTACCCTTCCTTCTCAATCGTATCTAGGCATTCACGAAGTAGTTGACCGTACTCGTACTTACCTGGACATACAAAGGTACACAATGCTACATCTTCTTCGTCTAGTTCTAGCGCACCAAGTGCTTGAGCACTATCAATGTCGCCTGCACATAGATCACGAAGCAGC
This sequence comes from Vibrio sp. 10N.237.312.B06, assembly GCF_041464685.1. Classification (NCBI taxonomy): domain Bacteria; kingdom Pseudomonadati; phylum Pseudomonadota; class Gammaproteobacteria; order Vibrionales; family Vibrionaceae; genus Vibrio; species Vibrio sp. 10N.237.312.B06. The sequence goes on along the minus strand of NZ_JBFSPI010000001.1, from coordinate 114,443 downwards.
AATGTAGGTTCCATATCTAGAGGCATTACGCGCTCGTAGTTACCAATTGGAACCATTGAGCGGTCACTACCGTTTGTCGTCGTTGTCATGTTGAACAACTGACCTTTAAACAGGTGACCAAGGAATGAACGAGTAACAGAGAACTTGTTCTTACCAGGCATAGCCCAGCCGAATAGCTCTTTATCACGACCTTCACGTAGAACAGAAACTTGCTGATGGTAACGACCAAGGAAAGCATGTGGACCGGTTGCTTCAGTACCCGTAAGTACAGAACCAGAAATCACACGAACTTCGCCTGGCATTAACTCGCTGTCTGTCAACTCTTCAAGGCTAGCACCAATTTGAGTACGAACTAGACGTGGGTTATTCACCACTGGACCAGCCAGAGAAACAACACGCTCAGAGTAAATCTCACCAGTAAGGAAAAGCTTACCGAATGCGATAACATCTTGGTAGTTAATGCTCCACGCTACATTTTGTGCATTTACCGGATATAGGTAATGCATATGCGTGCCTGCAAGACCTGCAGGGTGTGGGCCATCAAAAACATGTTCTTCAACGTTAGACTGAGCTGAACGAGGTAAGCTAGTACCTTTTTTACAAACGTACACTTTACCGTTAGTCAGAGTTGAAAGAAGATCTAAACCAGCAACGAAAGCATCAGACTGCTCGTTAATGATTAATTCTGGCTCAGCTGCTAGCGGATTAGTATCCATAGCAGTAACGAAAATAGCCTGAGTTTCAGAATCAACTGCTGGAACCTTGCTGAACGGACGAGTTCGCAAAGCGGTCCATGCGCCAGACTCAACTAACTGAGTTTTAACCGTTTCACGGTCAAGACTTACTAGTTGGTTAGCTTCATAGCTATTGAACGTGATTTGCTCATTGCCTGCTACTTCAATCACTACTGATTGAAGAACACGCTTAGCACCACGGTTCACTTCAATAACTTTACCGCTTGCTGGAGAAGTAAATACAACACCTGGGTTCTTTTTATCTGCAAAAAGAACTTGGCCTTTCTTCACTTCATCACCAACGCGAGCATGCATCGTAGGACGCATACCAACGTACTCTTCGCCAAGCAAGGCGACTTTAGTGATGGACTTACCATCATTAATCACCTGGGATGGAGTTCCTGCGATAGGAAGATCCAAACCCTTCTTTATTGTAATCATACGCACTTGCACTACTTTATCGGGAAAAAGATTCTTTTAATTGCGTAAATTCGGGACGTTTTAAAATCGCCCTTAGACACGACATTACAGTGTCCGGTTTTGGTAAATTAGAGATACCAAAATCGCAACATTACATTAATAAACTCATCACAAAGATTATGTGAGATTTATCAGGTGCCGTATTCTAGCATTTTTTGACAACTTGATGCCATGACCAATAACTTGAATACGGCCTTAATTTGGTGAGATTTGAAGCATATGGACTCTCAAATATGTATAAATTTGACGAGCCGCACAGATAAAATGGCTTTTGAATCGTGTTTTAAACAAGAGATTAATACTCTGTCACAAACTAATATTTTACGAGTTATGTTGAAACACTGTTAATAAAAACATTACTCATTGTGGGTATTTAAAGACGCCTAATTTGACATCAATTTGAGTGATATAAACCCTAAAAACACATCAGCCTGGCGATAAATAAGGCAGCGTCGCCACCTCTTCTATCAGTTAGTTTTATTACTTACCACCGCCCATACACATAGGGCTGTCTGGCACGTTATCGAGTTGCTTCATCCATTCATCTTTTGTATAAGTGTGAATAGATAGTGCGTGAATATTATTCGCTAGCTCTTCTGAAAGTGCTTTATTTACCGCTCGATGACGACCAATAAGGCGCAAGCCTTCAAACGCATCGCTGACAACAATCACTTTAAAATGACTCTCAGAACCAGCCGGAACATTGTGCATGTAGCTCTCATTGACCACGTTTAAATGACTTGGTGAAAACTCATTGTGCAATTTTGTTTCGATAACTTCTTGGATCATTATGATTCCTTAATAACGTATTGGCATTATCTGTGGGGGAAGTATAAACCCTAACTGGTCGACTGTCTGAGTATTTCATAACGAACGACTTAGGTTTGGTTGAGTTTTTTCTATCTTGTTCAGGCTGCATTTGAGACAATATCTTTGTTATTTCTTACATAAGTATCTCAAGCTATGAAAACCGAACTTACTCTTCTCGATAGAACTTTGACCTTACATCGTTTCCCCAACCGTTCAAATGAAACCCTTCAAGCTTGGGATGCGGGCGACGAATACATTATTAGTCACGTTGAAGAGATGAATCTTGAACCTGGCAAACACATCCTGATCATGAACGATAGCTTTGGTGCCCTGTCGGCATGGTTCTCTAAAGATCATGAGGTCACCATGATGAGCGACTCGTTTATCTCTCATCGCGGTGCGCTAAAAAACTTGCAGCGCAATCAAAGTAACCGTGTGAACTTCCTGAATACGATGGATGATATCCCACACGGTATCGACCTTGTGATCATGCAACTACCGAAAACAAACCGTCATCTAGTATGGCAATTGAGCCAACTACGCCAAGCGTTGCCAGAAGGCTGCCAAGTCATCGGTGTAAACAAAGTAAAAGACATCCACACATCTACACTTAATATTTTCGAAAAATACCTAGGCGAAACCAAAACTTCTCTAGCGAAGAAGAAACATCGCTTGGTTATCTCTTCACCAAATTGTCAGCCGATTCAAACGGTCGAGCCTTTTGTTGAATGGGATGTAGACGGTGAAGATATTCGCCTGAAAAATTTACCGAACGTTTACTCAGGCGAGGCACTCGATCAAGGCGCTCGCTATATGCTAGAGCACATCCCTCAAGATCCTGAACTGCGTCATATTATCGACCTAGGTTGTGGCAACGGTGTATTGAGTGTAAAAGCTGGGCAATTAAACCCACAAGCGCGTATCACCTGTGTTGATGAAAGCTTTATGGCAGTGGAATCAGCGCGCCAAAATATTAAGGATAACCTTGGCGAAGAAGGTAATTTCCAGTTCATCGCCAATAACTGTTTAGATGGTTTTAAGAAAAACAGCACTTACTTAGTTATGTGTAACCCTCCGTTCCACCAACAACAAGCGATTACAGATCACATTGCATGGCAAATGTTCTGTGATGCAAAGCATGTTCTTAGCAACGGAGGCAAATTAATTGTTATTGGTAACCGACACCTCGGATACGATGTCAAACTAGCAAGACTATTTGGTGAAGCAAACGTTGAAACGCTTGAACTAAACCAGAAATTTGAGATATTACAAGCAACAAGAGAACCTGCGAATTTTAATAAATAAGCAGAAACGACGTCACAAGAATTTAAGATACCGAGCTCCTGGTGTGAATTTAGAAAGGATAAAGGAATGAAAAAACTGATTTTGGCTGCTTCTATTTTGGCTTTGACAGCATGTTCAGCCCCTCAGCAAGAACAGATCAACGTAATGCCAGAAGCTTCACTAAGCTCAAGCAACCTTGTACAAGGCAAAACATACACACTAACCAGTAAAGATGTTCGTGCCGCTCAATATGTTGCATTGGTTGATAGTGGCCGTTCAAACATTCAGCCAATTCACGCTAAGCAAAACATGCGTATTTCTCTAGAAAACGCTATTGCTCAACAATTGGAGTCTCAAGGTTTTCGTGCAAGCGTTAACAGTGAAAACTCAATTGTTTTAGAGATTCAAGAAGCGCTTGTTACCGTCAAGCACACCATCATGGAAAACCAAATGGATGGTAAAGTAACTCTTGAAGTAACCGCTGAAACGCCTGAAGGCAAGCTAGTTAAGACATTCAATGGTACAGCAACTCGCACAGGTGCATTAAGTGCATCAAATGACGATATCGCAATGGTACTAAACGATGTTATCGACTTAGTTCTTAAAGAGATTGCCAATGACCAAGAGCTGCAAACTTACATGAAGGAACGTTTCTAATGGGGCGCATTCTATCTTCTATCGCATTGATGCTGGTGAGCGTGAGCGTTTGGGCTGGTCCTAAAGTGAACGTAGAAACAACATTAGGCGGCTTCACTATCGAGCTAAACCAAGAGCAAGCACCGGTTAGTGTTGATAACTTTCTGAAATATGTTGCTGACGGTAGCTACGAAGGCACTCAGTTTCACCGTGTGATCCCGGGCTTTATGGCTCAGGGTGGTGGCTTCGATCAAGATATGAAGCAATTAGCAACTTATGCGCCTATCAAAAATGAAGGCAGCAATGGCCTGAAGAATGATACTGCAACGATCGCAATGGCTCGCACCAATGCACCAGATTCTGCAACTCGCCAGTTCTTCATTAACTTTGCAGACAACGATTTCTTAAACGCGAAAGGCGGTAATCCTGGTTACGCTGTGTTTGGTAAAGTAACCGATGGTTTTGACGTTGTTCAGAAGATGGCAACAATTCCAACCAAGCGAATGGGCCGCATGTCAGACATTCCTGTCGACCCAATCGTCATCACTAAAGTGACCCTTCTTAAGTAATCCAATGTAACGCCCTTATTCTTAAGGGCGTTTTCTATACAAGGACGCCCCATGTCATCAGGCACCCCCTCTCTTTCTTGGATGCAAACTTTCCGCAGCTACTTAGACAAACGTCTACTTTGGGTGTTTATGCTCGGTTGTTCGAGTGGCTTCCCATGGGTTCTGATTGGATCCAACATGTCTGGTTGGCTAAAAGATGCCGGTTTAACTCGTGCTGCGATCGGTTATTTCGGCAGTGTGTTTGCTGTCTATGCTATTAACTTTTTATGGGCACCGTTGGTAGACCGAGTCAAACTGCCAGTTTTACACGCGATATTAGGCCAACGACGCAGTTGGATATTCTTGTGCCAAAGCTTGGTATTGATCTGTACCCTGTTCATTGCTGGAGTAAACCCAGCCAATGACTTGATGTTCACCTCTATGCTTGCTCTCGGAATAGCTATCGCCTCAGCAACTCAAGATGTCGCAATAGATGCCTTCCGTATTGATTCATTTCCAAAATCGGAAGCATCAAAGTTGCCACAAGCATCCGCAATGGCCGTGATGGGATGGTGGACTGGCTATTCTCTTCCAGGTTATCTTGCTTTTATCAATGCTGACTCAATCGGTTGGAATGGTGTGTATTACGGCATGGCTGGTGTAGTTGTCGTGTTAATGCTGTTTACTCTTTTTGTCGGAGAACCCAATACACAACGTGAAGCATTACAAGAGCAAGCACAACAACGTCACAACAGAGTTGTGGGTTCAAAAGTCGTCGCTTGGTTCAGCGTTACAGTGCTAGAACCGTTTTATGATTTCTTCAAACGAAACGGAGTTCAAGTTGCCATCACCCTTCTACTGTTTGTGTTCCTATTTAAGATAGGTGAAGCCTTCTTGGGTAGAATGTCTATCACCTTCTATAAAGAGATAGGCTTTAGCAATGAACAGATTGGCCACTATTCTAAGTTAATCGGTTGGGGCGCGACGATATTCTTCACCTTGCTCGGCAGTATCTTCAATGTGAAATTCGGTATTGTACGCGGACTAATGATTGGTGGCATCGCAATGGCAGCCAGCAACCTAATGTTTGCGTGGATTGCTCAGGCAGGCCCTAGTGAAACTCTGTTCTTGGCAACTATCATTGTCGACAACTTCACAACCGCCTTTTCGACGGTAGCATTTGTCTCTTTCTTAACCTTACTGACTGGTCAAGCTTTCTCAGCGACGCAATATGCCTTATTAGCATCCTTAGGCAATTTCGGTAGAACAACACTGGCTTCATTCAGTGGCGAGCTCGTCGATTACCTAAATGATTGGTCAACCTTCTTTATACTGACGTCATTAATGGTGATTCCAAGTTTGATCATGCTCTATTCGCTACGCCACTTTTTCACTGATTTATTAGAAAAAGCGAAAAACAACCACGAATAAAAGAAAAAGAAAGCAAAAGAGAAGAGGGGAGCATTGAGCTACCCTCTTCTCTTTTCTATTTTCTATTTGCAGACGCTTAACGGATTAATCTGTGGTTTCACTTACTATTAAGTTAAATCCCGTTCCCATCGAATCATCAATCGCCACTACTTGATACACAACACCGTTAACTAATGTCGCAGGCGCGGAGTCAATAGCAACAGTAGATGGATCGCCAGCCACCGTAATCGTCACATAGTAAGTTCCCGCAGCTACATAAATACCATTCGCGAAATCTTTGAATTTCACATTACTCAACGCAGGAGTACTTCCAGAAATTCCCACGTTCTCGGTTAAATAAATATCAACCGAAGCTGCAATTGGATTAGCTGCAGCATGAGTAATGTTCAATACTGCACTGGTTGCAACAGAGCGTCGATTTTCTGGAACAACTAAAGCTTCCAAGTTGAGAGGACTTACCGTCCCCACGGCATAGATGCTGTAATCCATTCCGGCAAACACCGCTAAACCGTCAACATCAATGAATGTTGGAGAGGTGGTTGCTGTTTCATAAATATCGATATCGTAACTGCCTGCTGCCAAATCTAAGAAGCCACGAACTTCTTTAAACATTAGAGCATCAAGAGGAGCAAACTTAGCCGAGTTTACAAACACATCCACAGAGGGTGCACCATCAACTAAATGCCCTACTCTCACTTCTGCAGATTCTGCCATGTCGTAAATTATAGATGAACTTTTGCCATCCATTACCATCAGCTTCACCGGAGACGTACTGCTTGAATCCGCTCTTGGAACTGCCGCAATAGTTAACTCGCTACCGCCAGACAGAGTGATTTCTCCAGAGTCAAAAGCAATAGCACTTCCACTCACGGTTTCTAATCTCACACGATATTGACCAGCAGGAATATTGAGCACATCGGTAAATCCTTTGTATCCCAAAGTTCCAATCGGTGCGCCTAGAGGATCATTCGGTGCTGTAACGTATAGATTCACATCACCAACTCCAGTTGCCGCGTGAACAACTTGCACATCCAAACTCGAACTCGTCGCCGTGCCTGCTGCAGGTCGTGTCACAACGAGAGCCTCAACTGGGTTGTTGGAACCGTCAGCATCACCGACCACCATCACCGTGTAATCTAAATCACCGCTTAAATCGAACTGGCTTGGCGGAATCACTGTCGCCACACCATCTCCAGGGAGTTGAACATCGACCTGTAGAGTTGTCTGGCCTTGATTAACCGAGGTATATCCAGATGCCTGAGCATAATCAACCCCAGTCCAACGAGCCTGACTATTAACTAACACATTAGCTAGTGGAGCATCTGGCGATGCGTGAACAGCTTGCAGCTGGGTTGTTGGTTGATCGTCATCATTACACCCTACAATAAATAGGGCTGACAACGCTACAGCGAGTATAGGTGAATATTTCATTGGTCTTCTCTCCAAAAAGTTCGACCAGTTCGTCACACAGAAGATAAGCTCACGAGCAGATCTTTAAATGTTGCCTCAAAATTGGTGCAATGAACGGTCTCAATATTGTCAGCGATGAAAAAACAACCAGAGTTAAAAGTCAGGTTAATCATCACATGAATTGTTCATCAATTGATTCAAACTTCAGTACGGAGTTGCTTGGAAATGGATCAAAGGCAGGATCGAAACGTTCGCTAAGTGAGGTGTTTTTTACGAGAAAACGCTTAGAAAGAAATACTGTTGATTTTGATATGCATGTCACGATTTTTGGTAGAATCGTTTGCTTAGAGCGGTATTTCACCAATTTATACACAAAATAATCGAATTTCACAAAATCAATAGAAGTAGGGATTCATCAAGATGCATAGCAACATTAAAGTTCCATCATTTAGATCGTTAGTGTGATCAGGCTCACAATAATAATCATAGTTTTCACTCTGTCTCACTTTTATTTGAGAACAAAATCGCTATTATGCTCGGCATTCGGACATATAAACACGCACGGATTAGCGGGTTACTTATTTCAAACATAGAGAGTTCCATTATGCGTAAATCACTTTTAACTCTTGGCCTACTTGCAGCAGCTTCTGCTCCAGTAATGGCGGCTGATTATTCTGACGGCGACATCCACAAGAACGATTACAAGTTCCTACAATTTAACTTGATGGGTGCTTTTAATGAAAAAGGTGTTTCTGAGTCGACTCATGATTACCTAGAGATGGAATTTGGTGGTCGCAATGGTATTTTCGATCTTTACGGCTACGTTGATGTATTTAACCTGACGTCAGACTCAAGCAGCGATAAAGCAAAATCTGAAAAGATGTTCATGAAATTTGCGCCTCGTATGTCTATCGATGGCCTAACTGGCACTGATCTTTCTTTTGGTCCAGTACAAGAACTTTACGTTGCTACGCTTATGGAATGGGGCGGAGGTGGCGCTACTAACTGTAACTCTACAGGCTGTATTGATGGTAGTCCTGGTGTAAATACTCAAAAAATTGGTCTTGGTTCTGATGTAATGGTTCCATGGTTCGGTAAAATGGGATTAAACCTTTACGGAACATACGATTCAAACAAGAAAGATTGGAACGGCTTCCAACTCTCTACTAACTGGTTCAAACCATTCCACTTCTTCGAGAACGGTTCTTTTATCTCTTACCAAGGTTACATCGATTACCAATTCGGGATGGATGAAGGCAAAGGTTACGCAACATCAAGCCATGGCGGCGCAATGTTCAATGGTCTTTACTGGCACTCTGATCAGTTCGCAGTTGGTTACGGCCTAAAACTTTACAGCGATGTATACGGTTTTGCTGACGGTGAAGGTCTTCCATGGAACTCAGCTTCAAAAGCTGAATCTTCTGGCGTAGGTCACTACGTTGCAGTAACTTACAAGTTCTAATCAAACTTCTAAGAAAGTTTCCAAAATGGCACCCTCGGGTGCCATTTTTTATTGCTTTCATTTAATGCCTCGCTATCCTTGCAGCACCACTTTTTTATATCGGTATTGCTGTGAACATCACTATTGTTGGCCCTGGGGCTATCGGCTCTTTATGGGCAATAAAACTGCTTCAAGCTGGTCATAATGTGGCTTTGTGGAGTCGTTCCACGGATCACTCAATTGACTTATCACTTGATGGACAAGCTTCACTTTCCTTCAGTAACAACAATATCGAAAAGCTATCAGCGAGCGATTTAGTGATCTTCACAGTCAAAGCTTGGCAAGTAGAAGAAGCCACCACTCCGTTACTTCAGTATCTAGACTCTGACACCATTCTCATGTTCATGCACAACGGTATGGGGGCGGTCGCTCAGATAGCAACTCAAATTGATACTCACCCAGTAGTATTGGCTACAACCACACAAGCGGCATTCAAACCCGACAAGAATAATGTTTCTCATACAGGGTTCGGACAAACTCAATTGGGTGCTTTTAACCTCAAGGGTCAACAGTGCACTTTTTTAGTTGATGTGTTGGAACATGCCTTCCCTGCCGTGAGTTGGAATCCAGAAATAACAACGGCGCTGTGGGCTAAACTCGCCATAAATTGTGCGATCAACCCACTGACTGGGCTGGAACAAATCAAAAATGGAGAGCTTGCTGACCAAAGGTTTAACGAAGTTCTGAGTTCTATAGTTAAAGAACTCACGCAAGTGATGCTGGCGGAAGGCATTACTTGTTCATTCGACGAATTAGAAACAAGCGTAAAACACGTTATTCAAGCCACGGCTCAAAACAACTCTTCCATGCAGCAAGATATGTTTTATGAGCGCAAGACAGAGATCGACTTCATTACCGGACACCTAATAAAGACAGCACTCAAACATCAGATAGAAGTTCCTGTTAACCAAAAGCTGTTTACGCAGGTTAAAGAACGAGAAAATAGCTGGAATCATCAAGATTAGTCAGCAACGATTAACAAGTCGCGATAAAATAACGATACCGCTCAGCATAACGCTAGCAACAATTTCCAAGATTTTAGGTAAGAATAGATGCTTGATATCAATCACATCCGAGAGCAGTTTCCTGCGCTATCACAAACCATCAATCAACAACCGTTGATTTATTTAGACAGCGCAGCAACGACACAAAAACCTCAGGTAGTTATTGATGCCATTAGCCAATACTACTCCAAACAAAATGCCAATGTTCACCGTGGTAGTCATAGCTTAACAGCGAACGCGACCAGTCAATTTGAAGCCGCAAGAGATAAGGTCGCTCAGTTTATCGGCGCAAGCTCTTCAAAAGAGATCATTTGGACTCGCGGTGCCACTGAAGCACTCAACCTGATCGCTCAAACCTACGCAAGAAGCACCCTCCAGCCTGGCGATGAGATATTAGTCAGCGAAATGGAGCATCACGCTAATATTGTTCCTTGGCAAATTGTTGCAGAACAAACCGGAGCGAAAGTCGTAAAAGTACCGATGACGTCAGATTGTGAATTTGATCTTACTGCCTTTGGCGCTCTATTAAATGATCGAACCAAGATTATTGCTCTGGCTCAGATAACTAATGTGACTGGTTCTCGTCAGCCCATTGAAGAAGTGATCGAGAAAGCACACAAGATGAATGCGATTGTTGTGGTAGATGGAGCGCAAGGTATTGTTCATGAACCCGTAGATGTTACTGCTTTAGATGCGGATTTCTACGTTTTCTCAGGACACAAGCTCTACGCCCCAGCTGGTATTGGGGTGCTTTATGGCAAGCTAGAATTGCTCGAAGCGATGCCCCCTTGGCATGGTGGTGGCAAAATGGTCGAGCGCGTCTCTTTCTCTGGTACTACTTTTTCTGAACTGCCGGGGAAGTTTGAAGCGGGCACGCCAAATGTGGCGGGAGCGATAGCATTAAGTACCGCAATAGAATGGTTAAGTGGTTTTGCTCAGCAAGATGTCGAAAATCATATCCACCAACTACAGCACGAGACTTATCTTGCACTCAGTAAGCTGGATGATATTCAGATATTGGGTTATCAACCCAACGCAAGTGTGATTACTTTTGTGATGGATGGCGTTCACCACCAAGATATTGCAACCCTGTTGGATCAACAAGGTATCGCAGTACGTGCTGGACATCATTGTGCTCACCCATTAATGGATGCACTTAATGTGAAAGGAACGGTTCGTATTTCATTTGGTATTTATAACAATCTAGATGATGTTGAAAAGCTCGTAGCGGCGATAGAAAAAGCCGTTGATATGCTGTAGCGAGTAGCGAGTAGCGAGTAGCGAGTAGCGAGTAGCGAGTAGCGAGTAGCGAAATTATGTAGGGTTGGCGTTTAGCGTCAACCCTTTTTGTTTCTGTGTATCTAAGAAATGTTAAGCACTTAGCTCTTGGATTTGAGCAACAATCGCTTTTAATCCATTGCCGCGAGATGGGCTTAGATGGGTAATTAAACCGATTTGTTCAAAGTATCCATCGATATCGAACGCTTGAATCTGCTCTGATGTTTTTCCATCATACGCAGCCATCACTAATGCAATCAGACCGCGAACGATACGCGCATCAGAATCAGCACAAAAGCGCCAAACACCGTCGATATTTTGAGAAACCAACCACACTTGGCTTTCACAACCAGATACGACAACCTGTTCACTTTTCAGTTCATCAGGCATGCTAGGCAGTTTCTTACCCCACTGAATCACCTGGCGATAACGATCTTCCCAGCCGCTGAAAGTCTGCATTTTTGCGACAATATCATCACTGGTAATTTCTTTGCCGAATGGAAAGCTTGGGAATGTGGTCATTTTAATATCCAGTCGATTGTTAATTGAGAAGAAGACGTTACTTAGCGTGCTTTTGAACGATCTTTTCTACGATACGTGAAACCGCCACAAAACCAAAGGTAGCCGTGACAACCGTTGCTGCACCAAAACCCGTCGCACAGTCCATGCGTTTTGGACCTTCCGCTGTCGCTTTCGCAGCACATACACTGCCGTCAGCTTGTGGGTACTTAATTTGCTCAGTCGAGAACACACAATCGATACCAAACTTACGCGCAGGATTCTTAGGGAAATTATGATGACGACGCAATGTGTCTTTCAATTTCTTCGCTAACGGATCTTGAATCGTCTTAGTCAGATCAGCCACTTTGATTTGAGTCGGGTCAACTTGCCCACCCGCGCCCCCCGTAGTGATCACTTTGATTTTGTTGCTACGACAATACGCCAACAGCGAAGCCTTAGCTTTCATGCTATCAATCGCATCGAGCACAAAGTCGAACTCTTTCGATAGGTATTCAGCCTGATTATCTGGCCCGATAAAGTCATCAATCAGGTTCACTTTACACTCAGGGTTAATCAGCTTAACGCGCTCTGCCATCACTTCGATTTTGCTCTTGCCAACCGTACCCGACATAGCGTGGATCTGACGGTTGATGTTCGTCACGCACACATCATCCATATCGATCAATGTCAGCTCACCTAAACCAGTACGAGCAAGCGCTTCAACCGCCCATGAACCGACACCGCCAATACCGATCACACACACGTGTGCTGCTCTAAGTATATCTACTTCACTATTGCCATACAGGCGACGAGTGCCACCAAATCGTTGGTCATAGTTTTCTGAAGCTGGAGTGGTCAATTCACGCATTGTTGCCGCCAATTTATTTCTGAGAAAAAGAAAAGAGTGCGTTTTATACGCACTCTTGAATTAAAAGTCTAGGGGATTAGCGATTCGCTTTCAATGCCCCATTTTATTATTGTTTACTCGACCTTTTCAGGAGGCAAAGCCCAAGGCGCTTCGGTTGCGCTGCCATCTAGACCCAGCTTCCACACCCGACCAAAATGCTTGTAATGACCCGCTTCAGTTCCTGCTCGTGGGCCCATACCATGGTAGAGGTCCAAATGGTTTTGCTTAACCGCACCACCGGTATCTAAAACCAATAATAGTCTTAGTTGGTGCGCGCCGCTCCAAGTACCATCAGCATTCAGTAACGGGACCTCAGCCAGGATAGGTGTTCCCATTGGTAAGATAGAGCGATCGCCCGCTACCGCCGCCATCGGTAATAGAGGAATGCCAGCGCTACCCATTACGGATAGATCATCTCTCGCGCTAAAGAAGACGAAAGATGGGTTTTGCTCAAGCAGTTCTTTTACCACTTCAGGATCGTTTGCCAAGACCCACTCTTTGATAGCTTTCAATGACATTTTTTCGCGTGGCACTAAACCTCGCTCGATCAAAACACGGCCAATACTCACGTAAGCTTTATTGTTCTTACCCGCGTATGCAAAATACTGCAGCGTGTCATCATCTCCGAAATGCACAAAGCCGCTGCCCTGTACTTCCATCATAAATGGGTCGATACGGTTTGCTGAATAACCTAACTCAAGACCTTGGCCTTCTAATGCACCGTTGTAGATCTCTTCGCGTGTTGGGCACTCTTTATCACACTCTGGAAGCCCATAAACAGGGAATCGGTATTCTTCGTTTGCTTCATGTCGCAACTCCATTACAGGAGAAAAATAGCCCGTGAATAAAACATTACCTTGTTTATCACCACCACCTAATTGAGCAGTTTGAACGCCAAAATTCGCTAGCTCGGTCGGCTCTCCACTCAGCACCGCCCATTCATTGAGTTGCTGATAAAGCGGCTCATAGATTTTAGCCATCGAAGGGGATTTAGAAACCACCATCTCAGCTTGCTCTGCAAATGCGGTGAAGTCTCTTGGTTTATTAGATTCAACCAAATCGACCTTATTTAAGGTTCGGGGAAATTCACCATCAAGGTGTTGTTGGGCAAGATCAGTGGGTTGAGCACAGCCAAATAAGAAAGAGGCAGCAACAAGGGGAAGCCATTTTTTAATCACAAGAGTCATCCTAAATATTCTATGCATCGAGGATGACAAAAACGATCAGATAACACAATCTTAGATTGTAAATGTTTACAGTAAGATAACCTATCGAACTGAGTTATCGATATAACCTTTGAGGCGAAAGACTGGATTATAGTGATTATCCGATACAAGCATCATTTCTGTTTTATCAGAATTCGTTAGGCGAAAGTGATACGTTTTATTACCTGCCTTATATTCGAAGTACTTGCCATCAAAATCAAAATGAGTCGACACAACAGAGCCTCGCACTGACACACCATTTTCACTCAGCACAAACTCGTCCGCAGCATAACGAGCGACATCTTGCTCGACCCAAGTTCCATATATTTGACTATTAGGTGTTATCGCATCTTGCACTCTATAAAACACATCGGCGAACAAGGAAGCGACGGCAAACGACCCCACCAAAGCTAAAACCATTAAACTGCGTTCAATGAGCTTACGTCTCAATTTAGGTTTGTTGCGCTGCTCTGCTCCACTGTAGAGACCTTTTGCGATCTCATCAATCTTACTCTTTCTTACTGGATTTTTTTGCATTCGTTTACGACTCATAAGGATGCTGTACGCATTGTACACTGAGACAGTTTATAAAACGAAGCCTAGATGAGAATAGTTTGCGCTTCATTCCAAAAAGTTGTTGTTCAGATTTGAATTTAAATGCTAAATTATCGAATAAATAAACAAGGAAGACTTATTCTGTGAAATTAAGAAGTACGGCGCTAGTCAAAGGCTTTAGGCAATCGACCCCTTATGTAAATGCTCACCGTGGTAAAACCATGGTGATTATGTTGGGAGGTGAAGCCGTTGCCGATAGAAACTTTGGCAACATTATTAGTGATATAGCCCTGCTTCATAGCCTTGGGGTTAAGATTGTTCTCGTTCATGGGGCAAGACCACAGATCAACCAACTGTTAGAGAAGCAAGACTGCCATACGCCTTACCATAAAAATATTAGAGTCACAGATGAATATTCTTTAGGTGTTGCAATGCAGGCGGCTGGACAACTGCAACTTGCGATCACCGCTCGCCTTTCAATGAGTTTGAACAACACCCCAATGGCAGGAACTCAACTGAATGTTATGAGTGGTAACTTTATTACCGCTCAACCCTTAGGCGTCGATGATGGTACAGATTACTGCCACAGCGGACGCATTCGTCGAATAGACATCGAAGGGATCAATCGCACCCTTGACCAAGGTTCCATCGTCCTTCTTGGGCCTATTGCCAGTTCAGTCACTGGCGAAAGCTTTAACCTGCTTTCGGAAGAGGTCGCGACACAAGTTGCTATCCGTTTGAAAGCCGACAAACTGATTGGCTTTTGTTCTGAGCAAGGGGTGACTGACGAAAGCGGTAATGTACTCGCCGAACTCTTCCCTAAAGACGCCAAGCAAATTCTTGAACGCTTAACGGAATCCCAGAACCCCGCCGAAGACATGAGCACCGGAACACTGCGCTTCTTGAAAGGAGCGATCTCCGCTTGCCGAGCAGGCGTGCCTCGTTGTCACTTGATCAGCTACAAAGCCGATGGCGCATTGATCCAAGAGCTATTCTCTTTTGATGGTATTGGAACCCAAGTGGTCATGGCGAGTGCCGAACAAGTCAGACAAGCTCAGATTGATGACATCGGTGGTATCTTTGACCTCATTCGCCCTCTTGAAGAACAAGGCATTCTTGTTCGTCGCTCAAGAGAGCAGTTAGAACAAGAAGTCCATCGTTTTACTATCATCGAAAAAGACGGTCTGATCATTGGTTGCGCTGCGCTGTACGCTTATCCAGAAGATCACATGGCAGAGATGGCCTGCGTGGCCATTCACCCAGACTACCGAGATGGAAACCGTGGGCAGTTACTGCTTGATTACATGCGTCATCAGTCCAAATCTCGTGATATCGACCAAATCTTTGTTCTTACCACACACAGCCTTCATTGGTTCCGTGAACAGGGTTTTTACGAGATTACTGTTGATGAATTACCAATGGAAAAACAAGGTCTGTACAACTATCAAAGGAATTCCAAGATCTTAGCGTTAAATGTGTAAATTAAATTTAGATTAAAATCTCACTTTAATAAGGAATCTATTGCAAATGTAATCGTTTCTCATGTGAAATTTATTAAATATGCACTTTCATTCACAGTTATAATTGTATAGAATTTGCACGCTTTATGAATATCGACAAGCGTTTTTATTGGAATGCCGCCGAATGTTTAATCTATGACATTTAGGAGGTCACTGCACGGATTGCTATACCCGTTAACGATCAGCATGCTAGTAGTCAGTCTGCTCGTTAATATAAACAGCAAAAGAGCAACATTGATATGAGAACCATTGTTTGTAACTCGCTGCAAAGTTTTTGGGATATGGCTGATAACCAATTCTTAGAAGGGTTAGACGTACACTGCGTGTTCCCTGTGAGCGAGAACCTAAAAGAGTTTATTTTGAATTGCCAAGCAAAGTACAAAATAAACCATATATCGTTTACTCGAGCGTTTTTAGGCACGGATTCCTAATAACGTTCAGAGCAACCACGGATGGTTGCTTTGTGTATACGATTTACCCTGCTATTTCGTCGTTTTACTTCCAGCAACACCTCCACTAAAACCACTGACCGTCAGTTGGTTAGTCGACTTCCTAAACCACTCACTCGCTCTGTTTTTACCTTAATACCACGCTTCAAGACATTGGTATCACTGAACATCATCAGTCGTTTCTTAGCACGCGTGATACCCGTATAGATAAGTTCTCGCGTTAAAATAGGGCTGAAGTCTGGCGGTAAGATCATTAAGGTCAGATCAAATTCACTGCCTTGAGATTTGTGTATCGTCATTGCATACGCGGTTTCATGATCAGGCACTCGACTTGGTAGTACAGCTTTTACACTGCCATCGGGCAATTCAAAGTACACCTTTAATCGAGGGGCTGAGTTATCATCAATTGAAGAAGAGCTACTTACATCAGCCTCAAGCATACAGATACCAATATCACCATTGTATAAACCTAAGCCATGATCATTGCGCGTTACCATTACTGGTCGCCCGTGATACCACAATTCATCGTTGTGCGGATTCACCAAGCGTCTTGCGGCAAGTGCCCTTTCGATTCTGTGGTTGAGGCCTTTAACACCAAAGTCACCTTCGCGAATGGAACACAGCAACCGACACTGGCTGAACAAATCGAGAACCGATTTCGCTCTCGCTTCTTGAGTTTCTAGCTCTTCCAATGGCACATTCATTCGGTTCAGATACGCACCATATTCATTAACTAAAGTACGTAGCATCAAGTTATAGCTGTCACTCGACAAGGGATGATTCTCAATATCCGCAAACCCTTTCGCAAACACTTGATCGACCTGATTAGCAGAGCCGTTATTGATCGCCTTTGCCAACTGTCCGATACCTGAACGTGCATCAAAACGGTAACTCTTCTGCAGCATACACAAACTATCGGCAATCGCAGGAGGGTTAGCCGATCCTGTTTTGACCTGTCTGGGTTTAGCTATCGCATCAAAGCCTGTCATTTCCGCAATCAAGTTACCTTGTGCTGTGCTGTAGCCTGTTGAATTAAACGAGCAGATATCACCCAACACGGCACCAGCTTCTACTGAAGCGAGCTGGTCTTTATCACCAAGCAGAATCAACCTTGCGTGTTCAGGGAGTGCATCCACCAGCTTATACATCATGGATAAGTCGACCATCGATGCTTCATCCACCACCAAGATATCAAGGTGAAGTGGATTACGTCGGTTATGTCTAAACTCCGCTCGATTGGGGATCGCACCAAGTAATCGGTGCAAAGTGCTCGATTCCGTCGGTATGTTGGCCTTTACTTCAGGCGCCAGAGGTAATTGTTCAATCGCTTTACCAATCGACTCAGTTAAACGCGCCGCCGCTTTACCTGTCGGAGCCACCAGCTTGATCGTCGGTATTTTACCTTGGCTGAGTGATTGCTCAACCATAGCCGAAAGCAACTTAGTTACCGTGGTTGTTTTACCAGTACCCGGCCCACCAGAAATCACCGCGAAGCGACGACTTAACGCCACCGCTGCCGCTACTTTTTGCCAATTCAAACATGCTGATAACGGTACCAAGGCGTCTAGAACATCTAGGTCTGTCACTTGCTTAGCTTGTACGATCACTTGATCAATTGCGCCCCAATTCAAAGATTGCTCATCGACGATATCAAGATGATCACACACCAGCTGTTGGCGTAATACCTGAGACGTTTGTTGGTTTGCTTCAGCCTTGGCTAAGGCATTAAACAGAAAATGATAACTACGTGCAAAAAGCTGATTGAGCGTTTCAGTCAGTGCCTTCTTCTGCTCAATATTGAACTCTACTGGCTTACTTAAACGGTTTAGAGTTTCAGCCAACACAACTTCGTAGTTCCAATAACGCTGTAAGTAGACACGTTGTCCATCAAACATTAGCGGCTTAATGCAGTCATTCGTTGTTCCAACTAGGTTAGATGATTGCAGAACAGTCACCCAATCAATACCCAACAGTTTTTGGTTCAATTGCAGTGCCGTTTCACCGTACAAACCAAGCAACTGGGCTAGATCTGTCGTTAGTTCAGGGCCTGCCTTATGCTGCTGTATAAGCTGAGTACAAATATGCCCCTTGCCTAATTCATGGCTTACAACGCCAGCTAGAAACCCGACCTCTTGAGAATGACTCGTCGCTTGTTGAGCAATAAAACGAGCAAACTGATAATCCAGCTGACGAATTGAACCTTTGTCCGCTAGGAACTTTAATACATCCATGAGCTGCTCAGGGATAAGTGAAGCAGGCTTAACTGAATTCACTGTCTCTGTGCAGGTATTAGTGGTCACTGTTGTCATTATAGAAGCCCCATCTGTCCAGTTTCATTGTCATTCAATTGTGCTGAACGTCTGTCTATCACTTTACCGTCAATCAATTGATCCATTTCATCGAGCAAAGCCAGTGTTGGTTTCGCCGAGAAAATACCTTGTTGAGATTGGCCGTCCATTCCTCTTAAGAACAAGTAATAAACCCCACCGAAATGTTGTTCATAACTGTAATCTGCAACACGGCTGCGTAAGAAGCGATGTAATGCCAACGCATAGATTTGATATTGCAGATCGTAGCGGTGATCAGCCATCGCCGATTTCAGTGCTTCACCATGGTAGACGGCAACGTCATCACCTAAATGGTTCGATTTCCAGTCGAGCACATAGTATTTACCTTGATGCTCGAACACCAAATCGATGAAACCTTTCAACATGCCTTGCACGGTTTGGAAACCTAGGTCGCCCGCTTTAGCCGACAACGGGTCATGATATTGAATGGTTTGATTCAGCTCTGATGCGGCCAACACTTCGATCGGTAATAAGAACTCCATTTCGACTAATCGTTGAGTCGAGTCTTTCTCACTCAGCTTTAGATTTTTGCCATCCAACGCGGTGTTCAGCACCGTATCAACCAGTTGTTGAAGCACTGGTAACCACTCTAGTTCGTATTGCTCCGACTCTAATAAGTGAGTGATTACTTGCGTGTTATGTTCGCTGGTTGCTGGCTCAGTAAACTCAACATCCTCAAACAAGGTGTGCAAGAAAGTACCAGGGCGAGCGCCGCGAGGGAACGTGAATATAGAACGTTCAGGTTCAATCAGTTCCAACTCATCTTGTTCATCAGCCGAATCAATATCGAAACCAGACACCTCAATCGTGGCATCATGACTTGCGCCGTGACTGCCTTGTTTTACAAGTCCCGAGTAACTGGTAATTCGCCAAGCTCTGTCAATTGAAGCCTTCAGTTCACTGGCCTGTAAGTCGTCACTCACTTGCTCTGTTTGTACAAAAACTTGTTCGTGAGCGGTAGGCGTTTCAGACAGCAATACGCTTGAATTCTTACCCTCAATCGCTGACAGAGCTTGATGTAACTCAGCAATGCCTTGCTCTTGTCCGTTTTGAACCAAGTAGCCCATGGCACTTAAGTGAACACCGGTCGGCTCTTTGGTTGAACGCCCTTTACGTAAAGGAGCCATACCAATGAAACAACCGTAAACGGCACGAGTAAGCGCCACGTAAATCAAACGTAAGTCTTCCGCCAATCGCTCTTTGTCGGCTTGCGCTAAGGCACTGTCGCTACCCGTAATATCAAGCACTGTGGTATCTGATTCATGGTCGTAGAACTTACCTTCACTCGCTTCACGATAACTCGCCACGAACGGCAGGAATACTAGGTCATATTCCAAACCTTTCGATTTATGAATAGTGACGATTTGAACTAAGTTTCTCTCTGATTCAAGGCGTTGAATGTCGTCTTCACTGCCACCTAAACCATTTTGCGCATCTGATATCGCTTCTGCTAGCCAACGTAACAAGCCATAGTCGCTGTCGAGCTCCTGCCTAGCTTGTTGCAACAGTTCGCCAATGTGCATCAAATCAGTGAGTGAGCGCTCACCATTTTCTTCTTCTAGTAAGCGTTCCGCGAGGTGCCTTTTACTGATCACGCTGCGCAGCATTGGTAATACGCCACGTTGCAGCCACAACTTACGATATTCTCGGAATTCGTTAACGACATTTTCCCAAACCACTTCATCGTTGTTGAGTTCATCCAATGATGCGGCATCCAAAGCAAACAACTCTGACGCTAAACTCGCCCGCAATGCACGGTCATTTTCAGGCGTCAGCACCGCTTGCAATAGGCGTTGAATGTCTTGTGCGACCAAGCTGGTGAACACGCTATCTCGGTTAGACAAATACACGCTCGCAATGCCTTGTTCCGACAACGCATTTTTAATTAGGCGACCTTCACTACCGGTTCGAACCAAAACAGCAATATCACCTGCATTCACGGCATGTTGTTTTTTACCGTTATCAAAATAAGCCTGCTCGTTTTGAGAAGCGGTCAGAATGGTTTGAATTTGACTCGCGGTCGCCTCGGCCATGGCCTTGTGATATTCGCCTTTTGGTAGTGGCTTATCTTCCGCTTCTTGTAGCCAAAAGGTGAGCGCGTGCTGAGTTTCACCATTCATCACCCATTGGCGTTTGTCGGCCGATGGACTCGCAGCAACAGGCAAAAATGGAATGTCTTGGTCGTAGATAAACGGGCTATCCGAATTCATAAACACTTGGTTTACCGCGCTGACCATATCAGCACTCGAACGCCAGTTAGTGCCTAACGTATAGTGAGCACTAACTTGGTTTCTTGCTTTAATGTAGGTAAAGATATCCGCGCCACGGAAGCCATAGATAGCCTGCTTCGGGTCGCCGATCATAAACAGGCCACATTGCGGATTTTCTAAATAGATTCGGCTAAAAATACTGTATTGCAGCGGATCGGTATCTTGGAATTCATCGATCATCGCCACTGGGTATAAGGTTCGAATTCTCTCCACCAGCAAGGATTGCTCATCCACATCAATTGACGCGGATAACTGAGTCAGCAAATCATCAAACGATAACCACTGCTTTTGTTGTTTAGCTTTGGCTAACATGGTTCGACAATGAGTAATAGCATGTGCCAACAAGGGAGCTTTCAGATCTGCAGGAGAGTTTAAGAAATTCTCAATAGCCTCAAACACCGCGTGTTGAGGGGCAGTACCTTTTGGTGTTTTTTCAATTAACGTGGCTTGTGAGAACTTCTCTAACTTGTCTGGAAACTGGTAATCATGAGTGTCGCTCTGCGCCCATGCTGTGACGGCTTCTAACCAAGTCGGCAAAGACTTCTTGGTGTAGCTACGCTTGTTCACATCTGAACCTGAAATCAAAGCCAAAAAGTCCGCTTCAGATTCACACCACAACGCCTTAAGTTGCTTCACTTTATCTAGGTTTTGATTGTGCAGAGTTTGCAGGTCGCCAGACATCGCATCTACCGTTAGCTTCAACGGAGATCCTGTCAGATAACGGTTTACGTCAGCCAATAGCGAAGCGGGAGAACCCCAGATATTACGAACCTCGCCAGCTAATTGAATCGGCAGCGGGTAGAACTGTTTACGCCAATAGTCGGCGACCACTTGTGCTTTTAGGTGGCTTTCATCGGTCACAAATTCATTATCAAAACGGCTTCCTGATTCAAAAGCATTTTGGGTCAACATTCGCTGACAGAAACCGTGAATGGTGTAGACCGCGGCTTCATCCATTTGTCTTTCAGCATTAAGCAGGGTTTTAGCCGCGCCAGCATGATCATCGATGGCTTGTAACAAAGGAGCAATCACTGGGTCGTCACTTTGCCCACGTGCAAACGCAATACGTGCATCGTGGATTCGAGCACGGATACGGTCTCGCAGCTCAGCCGTTGCCGCTTCAGTAAAGGTCACCACCAGAATTTGGTCTACGGTTAGCGGCTCATGGTGTCGAGTGGCTTCAGTCAGATCGCCTTGCGGTGCAGCCGTGCCGTGCCCGAGCAGTAGGCGCAAGTACAAGCCAGCGATGGTAAATGTTTTACCCGTACCCGCTGATGCTTCAATTAAACGCGCGCCATGAAGTGGAAACGTCATGGTATCGAGTGTCTGTGGAGTGATTACCTGAACACTGCTTGTGGTCGTCATGCCTTACTGCCTTTTGATAGATGAGTCTGTTAAAAATGTGACTATTGCTATAAATGTGACCTAGCGTGGAAAACGTCATTCAATTTACGCCCTACGCTAATTTGTTAATAGTTAGTGCGATCTCTCTCACGGATCAATTCAGATCGCCTCGCTACTATGCGCCCACGAGTTCAGGAGCGCGTACGAGTTTTGTACTTTCCGGCGCTACTTTGAACCACAGAATAATGGTCCCTCTGACCTGTGGCCGTACAGCGAACGCCCTACACTAATAATGATTTACTGGCGGCCACTTTATTTCCTGTACCTTGCTTCACTTCGATTCCCTTCACCTTGAAAGCAAGCACCCCAAATGCTGACCAGCGACTCTCTTTCGTCTTCTATTAATTCAGCGCGCACGCTATTGATCTTGTCGATCACAGCCACTTACTCCTGCTCTTCCAGATCGGCAGCAGCCAACCTTGCCGCCTGTAGCACAAGCGTTGAATACATACGCGACTCAGTAGCCAGTTCATCATCCCACTTAGACCAAATACGTGAGATGTAGGTATCTCTGCCCTCGCCCGTGAAAGCGAAGCTATCATTAAAAGTATCGGCCATTTTCTTAAGTGACTTTTCTTCGTCATCGACCCATTTACCACGACTAAAGCCAGCCTCAACGCCAGCCAATGCGGTTTTCGGGAAGTAAGGTAGCGGTGCTGTCATGCCTTGATAAAACAGTCGCACTAATTCAGCCAACAAGCTCTTCGCCTGCTGCGCATCGCCGATAGGCTGTAGCGTTTGGTGAACAACGCCCTCTTTTCTGTCATAGCCAATAATATGGGTCGTTTTTCCGTGCCCCATCACAGCGCAGGATAGATGATCAATCCACGC
This sequence comes from Vibrio sp. 10N.237.312.B06, assembly GCF_041464685.1. Taxonomy (NCBI): domain Bacteria; kingdom Pseudomonadati; phylum Pseudomonadota; class Gammaproteobacteria; order Vibrionales; family Vibrionaceae; genus Vibrio; species Vibrio sp. 10N.237.312.B06. The sequence goes on along the minus strand of NZ_JBFSPI010000001.1, from coordinate 91,337 downwards.
AGCCAAGTAATCTTGAGAGCGTATTTTTCCGCTACGGAAACGAACTAGACCCGATTGATAGTTTTGAGTTAACCAACCCATCAAGCGAACAGGTTTACCTTCGCCTAACACATCAAATTCGATATTCACTTCGAGATCTTGTTGCGGCGAGCCGCTCACAAATCGAATCTCTTTAGCTAAGTCTTCCGCTTGAACACGGTTGGTTTCAAACTCGATATCACCAAAGGCGCCAACCGGTAATCGGCCCTGTGCTTTTTGCTCAGAGACAAACAGTCGCACTGCTTCGTCTGCGCCTTCAGGGTGGTCTAGCAGCACTTGCAGCAAAGCATCCTTAAGTTGGAAACTCTCTAAACCATTAAGTACAAATGGCTCATCGTCTTCCATCACAGGAAGTGGCGGCTCAAATACCACTTTTAGGCGGCGATTAAAGAAGTACTGCACTGGCAAACGCCAAAAACGCTGTAACTCAACCAAATCGAGTTCTAACGGGTACGTCGCACCCAACAAATAGTCATCCAACGCACGATTGAATTCACCACTGCGTTCACCGGTACGGTTAGCCGCTGGAAGCCACTCTTTGGCGTAACTCAGCACATGGCTCGCATTACCTTGAGTAAACGCAGCAGGGCTGAACGGTGTCATGGTGTGTTCAAAGCTGATCGCTTGAGTCAGCTTGATGCCTGAATCATCACTTGGTAAGGCTTGGTCGTCACTCAAACAGTAGTTCTGTTGGCAGTATTCAATCAACTCTGAAACCAATACCGATGGCACTCGCTCAGTATTATCCTGAATCGAACGGCCGACATAGCTGATGTACAAACACTCTTGTGCTGACATCATCGCCTCTAAGAATAGATAGCGGTCATCATCACGGCGAGAACGATCCCCTGGTCGTGTGCGCCCGTTCATTAGATCAAAACCTTCTGGTGGCATTGAGCGAGGGTAAACACCATCGTTCATTCCCAATAGACAAACGGTTTTGAAAGGAATAGAACGCATCGGCATCAAGGTACAAAAGTTAACTTGGCCTGCTAAAAAACGCTGACTAATACGTGCACCCGATAACTTATTATTGAGGTACTGATAGATAATGCTTGGCGACAACTCTTGTTCATACAAGGCATCATCAAGCTGTTCATTCAGTTGCGAAAGCGCATCACGTATCGACTTAAGCACCACCTCGCCTTCCAGTTCAACCGCAAAGAAATCATCAATCATTTGCAGCAAGATTTCACGCCACATATCGATAGATTGAGTTTCAGTTAAGCGTTGACGGTAATGGGCAATACGATCGATAAAGTGAGCTAACTTACCTGCAAGTTCGGCGTTAATGCCTTGAACTTCGTTATAAGCGGCAATCGGAGAGTGTTCAGTTTCAAACAAACCTGCAGAGTCTGACATCGCATAACCCAATAGCATGCGCTGAATGCCGAATAGCCAAGTATTTTGCTCGGTCGCAGGTAAATCAAATTCTGTCGCCGTTGAAGCATCGACACCCCAACGGATACCCGCTTCTTCAACCCATTGCTTGGCTTGCTCGAATTGAAACTCGTCAATACCAAAGCGTGCCATCATCGCAGGAATTTCTAACAGCTCTAGCAACTCAGAAGCTAGACAGCGCGTGTTTGGTAGCGCGACTAACTGCATGAAGGCGGTCAGAATTGGGCTTTCTTGGTCTGCGGTTCTATCAGAGATCGAGTAAGGGATATAACGCTCACCCGGTGCATTACCAAATACCGCCTGAATCGCTGGGCTATAAGCATTAATGTCAGACACCATCACGATGATATCGCGTGGTTTCAGAGTCGGGTTGGCATCAAACATCGCCAACAACTGATCATGAAGGACTTCAACCTCACGCATTGGGCTATGACACGCATGTACGGTTAGAGAGCGATCGCCAAGTTCAACAACCTGTTTATGGTTACTGGAATCTAATATGTGGTCGTCTTGATGTTCTTCTAACTGGAGAATATCGGCTTGCAGTTGATGCAATAGGTTATCTCTCTCAACATCAATAAAGAACTCATGCTCTTCGCAGTCTGATTGAGATAGTAAAAACAGGTTATCTCTGCCCAGTTTCCCCATAGACGCAAGTAAACTATTACCCACGGCTTGGCTGGTATGCAGTTCGTCTTCAATATTAGCTTCAATGCCATCTTTCAATGGTGAAGTTTCACCCTCCAATTTAGGTAAACCATCAACCAACGCAAACTGCTTACGACGCTGGGCTTCAACTCTTGCCAAATATTTACGGTCGCGAATATCGCCCCAGTAATGTTGGCAAGGGTTGGTAAACATCAAGTGCACATCAATCTGCTCACCGAGTGCTTTCAACGCATCCATGTAACGAGGAGGCAACGAAGAGATACCAAACACAAATAAGCGTTTAGGCAGATGTTGCAATTGACCTTGTTGCTTGGCTAGCGCTTCAATGAAGTCGTGGTACAAGTTCCCACGGTGGTATTTTGATTGGCCTTGAGACAGGGTTTGCTCATAGAGTGCTTGCCACAAAATCGGTTGCCAAGGGTGAGCTTGCTGCCCTTCATCATCGACCAATTCAGCAACGGGCTCTCCCGCTTCCCACATCGCCATCCATTCAGGTCGATACACCAAGTAGCCATCGAAGATATCGGCAATTTTCTCTGCTAATTGGTACAGCTTCGAATCATCTTCGTCGTTTTCAAGGTAGCGTTGTAGAGGTAAAAAATCAGGGTGGTCAAGCTTAGCGGGTAGCAAACTCATCAGCTTCCATGTCATCGCTTCCTTGTTAAAAGCACTGCGTTTAGGTACATCAGGAAGCACTTGGGTAAACATATCCCAAATGAAGGTTGCTGGAAGTGGGAAATCGATATTTGCTGCTACGCCAAACTCTTTGGCGAGTTCCATCTTAAGCCATTGAGACATGCCTGGGCTCTGAACCAAGATCTGCTCTTTTTCGAAAGGATTGGCCAAAGGGTCACTTTTAATTAAGTGAACGAGAAGGATTTTTAAAGTATCGACTTTATTGGAATGGTAAACAGTAAACAAAGTGCACTCACGCTAATCTTGCCACAATATAAAGCCAGATTAGCATAAGTGCCGTGTTTGGATTAGGAATATAAGCTTATGAAATACTGAAAACTTAAGGTCCGTTTATCTTTTGAACTATTGCTTCTTACAATCTACTGCCTACCGCACTTAGAACACGGTGAGGTTTGTAATTCATGTAATAACGAACCGCCACATAACCCACTACAAACGTTGCCATAATCAATTCTAGATACGCTAGGTTGAACACTTGCTCCACATAGTGAGCTTCCACACCAACAGTTTGCATCCAAGCCGCCAATTTGAATAACGCCGTTGCACCAATCACGATTGGGAAGGTAAACGCCGCATAGCCAGGGCTGAATGGCAGACGAAGTAGTTTGAAAAACGCGATGTAGATAATAAACGTCATCAACACCGCGATACCAAATAGCAAACCAATGATCACTGGCGAAGGATTTGCCGTCACCGTTAGGTAGCCAGCTAAAGATAGACTTGCTGGTGCCGCCATAATCGCAATGGTTGGTTTTGCTGCGTCAGGCACTTCATGAGAGAAGATCAAACGGTAGATCATGAGCGGTAGCATTACGGCGTAAACCAATAAGCCAAAGACTAAAGTCGCGTGAGCAACAGGTTCTAAGATCGAGTTACCTGAAAAAGAAACGTCAGCCACGATAATACCGATTGGTGGCACAAACCAACTTGGTACCATGTGGTGAATCTCAAAGTTTTTAGCTCTGTGGTATAAGAAGCTCACCAAGAACACGACATGTAACGCTACCGAAGCGAGCCACACAGCTTCTTGTAAGAATTGAGAGATTGGAGCCAAAGACGCTGACACCACCATGCACCCCATCGCAAATGTGGGTACCACACTACCGACAACAGGGTGAGCAAGGTCTTCACGTAATAAGTGGCCGTGAATCAAAAATTTCACAGCTAAAACAAGAAGTAATACCGCCGCAATGCCAGCACTGATCCACTGCACCAAACCCGGAGTGTGTAAAGTACCTTGTGCGACTAAAACACCATCCCAACACCAGCCTAAGCTTGCAATTGCGAGTGCTAACCCTGCCATGGGTGTTGGAGCTCCTGTTAATCTATATTTAATACGTTGAATCATGTCAGCCTCTCTTAAACTTAATTCACTAAACTTGTGAACTCATCAGCTTGTTGAAGCCATAATACGCTTGCGCTTCGTTAAACAATATCCAATTATATATAACAAGTGTTCATTAATACTGAACGACATCTTTCCACCAGCAGCGTAAAACTAGGAACCTGATGGCTAATATTTCAATCAAACAACTCAAAGTGTTTGTCACCATTACCCAGCATTCGACGCTTACCGCCGCATCGGAAGCGCTATTTCTGTCTAAAGCCGCGGTCAGCATGGCGCTGGGCGAAATGGAGAAACAGTTAGGTCACTCTCTATTTGACCGGGTCAACAACCGATTAATTCTCAATCAAGAAGGACAAAAACTACTTCCTTTGGCTGACGAGATTCTTCATAGAGCCGCAGGTATCGATGTTTTGTTCCGAGATGACCAACCATTAAGTGGCAATTTAAAGGTTGGCGCGAGTGACACGATTGGTAATCAGGTCGCACCGTTTATTCTGTCTGGCTTTCGCGAGCTAACTCAGCATCAAGATCAGAGCTTATTCATTTCAAACAGTGCGCTGATCTGCCAAAAGTTGGTGGATTATGAACTGGATATCGCGTTAATTGAAGGAAAAACACTCCATCCGGAGTTGATCTCTAGCCAGTTCAGTAGCGATGAAATGTGTATTATTGTTAGTAATCAACACCCTCTCAATTCAAAAGAAAAAGTGATTTTAAGCGATTTAGAAGATAGTCATTGGATTTTACGTGAGTCTGGTTCAGGCACTCGCGAGTTTTTCCTGCGTGCCGTCGCACCACGCATCGAACATTGGTATGAATCCTTTGAGCTCAACACGACTGAGGCGATCATCAATTCTGTTTCTGCCAATCTTGGATTCGCGTGTTTATCACGGCTGGCTGCGCAACGAGCAATTGACTCAGGCAGAGTGAAAGCACTCGATGTCCCACTCGACATGAAACGACGTTTCTGGATGCTGGTTCACAAAGACAAATACCAGAGCCCACTGCTGAAATCTTTCATGAGTTATTGTGAAGACTGGGCTACACATCAAGATTGAGGCCGCATTGTTAGGGCTCCAACTGGACTTTTAACATCAGAAACTGTATAAAAAGCCAGTGAAATTTTATCAAACTTAGAGGATTAACCATGGCTGTTATCGTCAAGTACGTGGTCGAACGCAACGGAGAAGAGAAAATGACTTTTACCTCTAAAGCCGAAGCTGACGCATACGACAAAATGCTGGATATGGCTGATGAGCTTTTTGAACTATTAAGCAAAAGCGATTTAGTTGAAGATGAAGGCAAGCAAGAAGAGCTTGCAATGTACCTAGCGAAGAACAAAGAAGAAGTTCTTTACGCATTAGGTGCTAAGCGTAAACCAGCTCCGAAAAAAGAAAAGAAGCTTGAAGCTGTTGAAGACGCAGAAGAAGATGCCGCTTAATTAGCTGAAGTTTTCTAAAAAACGTCAATAATGTCTCTAATCAGAGCTCGTTATTGGCGTTTTTTTATACTTATCGAAATATAATGAACTCTGTTTATAGTCGAAATCGCTCTAAACATTCGCTTGCACAAAAGTGTGATTAAGATCTAATCTATAGCCATCAGGTGATGGGGTTCCACCTAAGCTTTTGCTTCAACCGCCCGTTCTTTTGAACCGTGCTAATGACTCCTACAGAATCGAAAACAGGTAATACTGTTGGATGTATCGCTATTCCTCCATTTTGGAATGGACTTAGTCTATTAAGACCGAGCTTCATGACACCTTTGGATGATCGATACTCAAGATCTGTAGTGAATTAGCCGCACCTCTTCCAACACGTCCTGTTTTCTCAACGCCCTAGGTCTTAAATGGCTCTATCAGTGAGAAAACATTATGCACTACTCTTCAGAAATTCAATCAATGTGCCCTATTCAAAGGGGTGATCTTCACACTTCAGCGCCAATTCCAGTTGAAGGCACCATGGTTAGCCCAAAAGATGTCATCGCTATTTCTGGTTTAAGCCATGGCGTAGGCACTTGTGCACCACAACAAGGTGCAGCAAAACTAACGCTGAACGTAAAAAACGGCATCATCGAAGAAGCGCTAATCGAAACGATTGGTTGTTCAGGCATGACTCAATCAGCCGCGATGGCAGCCGAAATCCTCACAGGAAGAACCATTCTTGAAGCTCTGAATACTGACTTGGTGTGTGATGCAATCAACGTAGCGATGCGTGAAATCTTTCTGCAATTCGTTTACGGTCGAACTCAATCCGCATTCTCTGAAGGCGGCCTAGAAATTGGCGCAGCATTGGAAGACTTAGGTCAAACACAACGTAGCCAAGTAGGCACCAGCTATTCAACTTCAGCGAAAGGCGTTCGTTACCTAGAGCTTGCAGAAGGCTACGTGACCAAGCTTGCACTTGATGACCATAGCGAAGTGATTGGCTACGAATATCTCAACCTCGGCAAAATGATGAAGGCGATTAATCAAGGCGTGTCAGCCAATGAAGCAGCAGACCTTGCTATGGGAACCTACGGTCGCTTCGATGAAGCCGTTACCACCATTAACCCACGCCAACACTAATTTTGCCAATTTAGAGGAAAGATATGATGAACACTCAATTTAATGAATCGGTAACTCGCGTATTGGCAGAAATGAACTTCGACTCTTTAGAGCAAGCGAACCAATACTGCAAAGCCCACAACGTTGATCCAAAAGCCTTGGTGATGGACACCCAGCCTATCGCTTTTGAAAGCGCTGCCGATGCTTATATCCTTGGTTCAGCACTGGCGCTATTTCGCAAAGCCACCAGCGCAGAACAAGCAGCGAATATCATTGGTGAAGGCCTTCAAGCATTCACCAAACCCGGCAGTGTTGCTGAGCAACGCCAGGTCGGTATTGGCCACGGTGCATTGGCTGCACGTCTTCTCAATGAAGAGAGTCACTGCTTTGCTTTCCTTGCGGGCCATGAATCTTTTGCTGCTGCAGAAGGTGCGATTAAAATCGCACTCAACGTCAACAAATCACGTCACAACCCATTGAAGGTAATACTCAATGGTCTAGGTAAAGATGCAGCTTACTTAATTTCTCGCATCAATGGTTTTACCTATGTTCGCACTCAATATGATTACCAAACAGGTGAGCTTGTTGAAACCGAACGTCGCCGCTTCTCACAAGGCCCTCGCGGAGAGATCTTGTGTTACGGCGCTGATGATGTACGTGAAGGCGTGGCAATCATGCACCGAGAAGAAGTGGATGTGAGTATTACGGGTAACTCAACTAACCCAACGCGCTTCCAACACCCTGTTGCAGGTATCTACAAAGCAGAGCGTACTCGCCAAGGTTTACCTTACTTCTCAGTTGCTTCAGGCGGCGGTACAGGTAGAACATTGCACCCAGATAACGTGGCAGCAGGCCCTGCGTCTTACGGCATGACAGATACTATGGGTAGAATGCACGCTGATGCTCAGTTCGCAGGTAGCTCTTCTGTTCCTGCTCACGTGGCAATGATGGGCTTCATCGGTATGGGTAACAATCCAATGGTCGGTGCGACGGTTGCATTGGCTGTAGCAGTAAGCGAATCTCAAAACGCATAACGACAACGTTGAGCGCCACGATCTATCTATAGAATAGAGTCAGTTGACTGAGAAACAAGCAATAACAAACGACCAAAACTCTACACCTATCACTAAAACCAAACAGCCAGCCTTATGCTGGCTGTTTTTTATTCACACTTGCTCTACTATCTATTTCTAATAATTATTTGTATCTAAGATTAAATACACAAACTATTAGTATTTAACTGCATCTTTTCAAAGGAATAATATGAAAGAGCTCATCATTCATACCATTACCGTGTTCATGGGCTTTTTTGCCATCATGAACCCAATAGCTAATACGCCAATTTTTCTTGGATTAACCGGTGACAATGACAGGGAAACCGTCAAATCGATCGCTTTCCGTTCAGTGTTTATCGCATTCATCATCGTCAGTACTTTTGCACTCTCTGGCAAACTGATCTTTGACCTCTTTGGTATCACACTTTACGCACTTCGCATCACAGGCGGCATTTTGGTCTTTTTGATTGGCTTCCACATGCTGCAAGGTGATTCAACACACGCCAAAGCAAAAGAGAAAGTGAACTCAGACGCCCAGAAAGACGCTGCTCTAAGTATCGCCGTCTCACCACTTGCAATGCCAATTCTCGCAGGCCCCGGCACCATTGCCACTGCGATGAACTTTGCCAGTACCGAGGGGGTCTATGAAACCATCATAACCATCGTCGCTTTCGGCCTACTATGTACCCTAACCTATGTCTTATTTGTATTCGGCGAGCGATTTGTTAAAGCTGTCGGACCAAGTGCATTGAACGTGATAACCCGAATGATGGGTTTAATACTCGCCGTTATCGGTATGCAGATGTTGATTGAAGGGATTGAGCAGGCTTATAAAGCGCTATTTATCTAAAGAGTGATGTTCATTTAAAGAACGTTGGTTATCTAACTTTGATATCAAATTTTGTTGAATTGCATCATTTTCTCATTGCAGAAAACTATCTCCAGAAAGACAAGCAATATCATTTTACAGACTTTATCCCGATGCGCCCTTTCATAACGAGGGCGCTCTCTTTATGATGAACGCAATTAAATTAACTTTGCTAACGGCAGCGCTTGTTATTCGAGCCGCTGTTATGAAATAGCAAAATCAAGACTCAACACATGGAGATTCAACATGGCTTACTTTTCACTAGCCTTCGGTACGGCAACCAAAAACCGCGACAATAAAATCATTGAAGCGTTCTTCCCTAACCCACTTCTAAACCCAAGCGACGCTCTTGTTGCGGCTGTTGGTGAAGTTGCAGGTTACACTGAAGGCAACCAAGCTATCGAAATCTCTGCTGCACAAAGCGCAGAACTAGCGAAAGCATTCGCAGCAAACGACGATGCAGCAAACGCATCTTTCGCAGAAAAAGCAGCAGCATCTGAGCAACCTCTTGTTCTTGTTGTTCTTGCGACTGACGAGAAGCCAGCATCAGTTGCTGAAGGCTTCCTTAAGCTGCAACTGATCTCTAACCGCCTAGTTCAACCACACGGTACGGTACTAGACGGTATCTTCGGTCTACTGCACAACATCGCATGGACTAACGAAGGCCCTATCGATCTTCCTGAGCTGGCTGAGCGTCAAATCGAAGCTCGCCTAGCGGGTCGCGCTCTGTCTGTAGATTGCGTAGACAAGTTCCCTAAAATGGTAGATTACGTGGTACCAACAGGTATTCGTATTGCTGACACTTCTCGTGTTCGTCTTGGCGCACACGTAGGCGAAGGCACAACAGTAATGCACGAAGGTTTCATCAACTTCAATGCAGGTACTACCGGTGTGAGCATGGTTGAAGGTCGTATCTCTGCAGGTGTGGTTGTAGGTAACGGTTCTGATATCGGCGGCGGCGCTTCTATCATGGGTACTCTGTCTGGTGGCGGTACTATGGTTATCTCTATCGGCGAAAACTGCCTACTAGGCGCAAATGCGGGTCTTGGCTTCCCAATGGGCGATCGTTGTACGGTTGAGTCTGGTCTTTACGTGACTGCGGGTACTAAGGTTCGCATGTTAGATAAAGAAGGCAACGAAGTAGAAATCATTAAAGCTCGTGACCTTGCTGGCGTTTCTGACCTTCTGTTCCGTCGTAACTCGATTACTGGCCAAATTGAATGTCTAGCGAACAAGTCTGCTGTTGAACTGAACAGCGAGCTACACAGCAACAACTAATCTAAACGCTAGATGCTAAATTACTAGAGACTAAACACGACGAAGCCGTTGGGATTGAATCCAACGGCTTTTTTGATCCTAGCTCTATAAACATCAAACCTAACAAAAAAGCGCAGACCTTTAGGTCTGCGCTTTTATTAGCTTTTAAAACTATTCGGTTTAGTGAACCAGATTAACCCACATTCTTACGTGCGTTTTGGAACATACGCATCCAAGCGCCATTCTCGCCCCAACCTTCTGGAGACCAAGAGTTAGCAACCGTACGGAATACACGCTCTGGGTGAGGCATCATGATAGTCACACGGCCATCCGTCGTTGTTAAACCAGTGATAGCGTTTGGCGAACCGTTCGGGTTATTCGGGTATTGCTGCGTTTGGTTACCGTTGTTATCAACGTAACGTAGAGCAACCGTACCTGAATTTTCAATCGCGTTTAGGTGGTCGTTGTCACGCACTTCTACGCGGCCTTCGCCGTGAGAAACAGCGATTGGCATACGAGAACCTTCCATGCCGTTGAAGAATACAGAATCAGACTTCTGAACTTCAACTAGGCTGAAACGTGCTTCAAAACGCTCAGATTCGTTGCGAACGAAACGTGGCCAGTACTCTGCACCAGGGATAAGTTCACGCAGGTTAGACAACATCTGACAACCGTTACACACACCTAGAGAGAAAGTATCTTCACGCTTGAAGAAGTTTTCAAATTGGTCACGAGTAGAGTCGTTAAATAGAACCGACTTAGCCCAACCTTCACCAGCGCCCAGTACATCACCGTAAGAGAAACCACCACAAGCCACAAGGCCGTTGTACTCTTCCAGTACCGCTTGACCCGTTAGGATGTCGCTCATGTGAATATCAGTTGCTTCGAAGCCTGCACGGTCAAATGCGGCTGCCATTTCAACGTGAGAGTTAACACCCTGCTCACGTAGAATCGCCATTTTAGGCTTAGCACCCGTGTTGATGTAAGGAGCAGCAATGTCTTCATTTACGTCGAAGCTTAGTTTCACGTTCAGACCTGGGTCTGAGTTGTCTTTCTTCGCTTCGTGCTCTTGGTCTGCACAGATTGGGTTATCACGTAGACCTTGCATCTTGTGCGTAGTTTCAGCCCAAATAGTACGTAGTTCAGTACGGTTACGCTCAATCACTACAGACTCGCCAGACTTAATCACTAGCTCATCAGATGCTTCAACAGAACCGATTACGTGTGAACACGCTTCTAAACCGTTTGCTGCAAGAGTAGAAAGAACAGCGTCTAGGTCATCGTTACGAACTTGGATTACCGCACCTAGCTCTTCGTTGAAGAGTGCTGCTAACGTATCTTCGCTGTTCTCTGATGCAGATAAAAGCGCTGCAATATCAGCATTAACACCACAGTGACCTGCGAACGCCATTTCAGCTAGCGTTACGAACAGACCGCCATCGCCTTTATCGTGGTAAGCGACAACTTGGTCGTTTGCTACAAGTGCTTGAACGCCTTCGTAGAAACCTTTTAGTTGCGCTGCGTTGTCTACGTCTGCTGGCTTGTCACCAAGCTGCTTGTAAACTTGTGCTAGTGCTGTCGCACCCATGCGGTTTTTGCCGTTACCTAGGTCGATAAGAACTAGTGAAGTATCACCTTTGTCAATGCGAAGCTGAGGCGTAATTGTCTTACGAACATCTTCAACACGTGCGAACGCAGTGATAACAAGAGATAGCGGAGACGTTACTTCTTTCTGCTCGCCATTCTCTTCCCACTTAGTCTTCATCGACATTGAGTCTTTACCCACAGGGATAGTTAGACCCAGTGCCGGACATAGCTCTTCACCCACGGCTTTAACCGCTTCGTAAAGACCAGCATCTTCACCTGGGTGACCCGCTGGAGACATCCAGTTAGCTGACAATTTAATGTGTTTGATATCGCCGATGTTCGTCGCTGCGATGTTAGTGATTGCTTCACCAACCGCTAGACGAGCTGACGCGCCAAAGTCTAGAAGTGCTACTGGCGTACGCTCACCAAGAGACATAGCCTCACCGTGGTAAGAGTCGTAACTTGCTGCAGTTACTGCGCAGTTAGCAACTGGAACCTGCCATGGGCCAACCATTTGGTCACGAGCTACAAGGCCTGTTACCGAGCGGTCACCGATGGTGATAAGGAATGTTTTCTCTGCCACTGTTGGTAGGCGAAGAATACGGTCAACCGCTTCATTTAGTTCGATACCAGAACGATCAATCGCGGGGTTGTTCGCTTTTAGCGTTTTCGCGTCACGGTGCATCTTAGGCGTTTTACCTAATAGGATGTCCATAGGCATATCGATTGGCGTGTTGTCGAAGTGTGAATCTTCTAATTTAAGATCACGCTCTTCCGTTGCTTTACCAACCACGGCGTAAGGTGCACGTTCACGCTTACAAATCGCATCGAATGTTGCCATGTCTTTATCAGCAACCGCCATTACATAACGCTCTTGAGATTCGTTACACCAGATCTCAAGTGGGCTCATGCCCGGCTCATCGTTTGGCACGTCACGTAGGTTAAAGATACCGCCACGCTCGCCGTCGTCTACTAGCTCAGGAAGTGCATTCGAGATACCTCCCGCGCCCACATCGTGGATAAATGCGATTGGGTTCGCATCACCAAGCTGCCAACAACGGTCGATAACTTCCTGACAACGACGCTCCATCTCTGGGTTTTCACGTTGTACAGAAGCAAAATCTAAGTCTTCAGAAGAAGAACCAGAATCCATTGAAGATGCAGCACCGCCACCAAGGCCGATGTTCATTGCTGGACCGCCAAGAACGATTAGGCTTGCACCTACTGGGATCTCTTTCTTCTGAACATGATCATCACGAATGTTACCTAGACCACCAGCCAGCATGATTGGCTTGTGGTAACCACGTACTTCTTCACCTGCGTGAGAGTTTACTTTCTCTTCGTAAGTACGGAAGTAACCTAATAGGTTTGGACGACCAAATTCGTTGTTGAATGCTGCGCCACCAAGAGGACCTTCAAGCATGATATCCAAAGCAGTAACGATACGGCTTGGCTTGCCAAAGTCTGTTTCCCAAGGTTGAACGAAGTTCGGAATTTTCAGGTTAGATACAGAGAAAGCAACAAGGCCTGCTTTTGGCTTACCGCCAATACCAGTTGCGCCTTCATCGCGGATTTCACCGCCTGAACCTGTTGATGCACCCGGCCATGGAGAGATTGCCGTTGGGTGGTTGTGCGTTTCAACTTTCATCAAGATGTGTGTTTTTTCTTGGTGGTAGTTGTACTGGCGAGTTTCTGGATCTGGGAAGAAACGACCCACTTCAGAACCTGTCATTACCGCTGCGTTATCTTTATAAGCAGACAGAACGTGCTCTGGTGTCGTTTCAAAGGTGTTCTTAATCATCTTGAACAATGATTTTTCTTGCTTAACGCCATCGATAGTCCAATCAGCGTTAAAGATCTTGTGACGACAATGCTCTGAGTTCGCTTGTGCAAACATCATTAGTTCGATGTCAGTCGGGTTACGACCTAACTTCTCGGTGAAGCTTTCAAGAAGGTAATCGATCTCATCTTCTGCAAGTGCAAGACCTAGGGTAACGTTTGCTTTTTCAAGCGCTTTACGTCCGCCAGTTAATAGGTCAACTTCCGCATAAGGAGCAGGCTCAGCCACGGTAAATAGTGCCGCCGCTGATTCGAAGTCAGTGAAAACCACTTCCATCATACGGTCGTGCAGGATTGCTTTCAGCTCAACAAGTTGAAGCTCAGAAAGTTCAGCAGAGGTTTCAATGTAGAAAGCAGTACCGCGCTCTAGACGTGACACTTTAGCCAGTCCACAGTTGTGTGCGATATCTGTTGATTTTGAAGACCAAGGCGAGATAGTGCCCGGGCGTGGCGTTGCAAGCAGCAGTAAACCTTCAGGTTCATGCTCTTCAATCGTTGGACCGTAAGTCAGTAGCTTTTCTAGCTTCTCAACTTCAGACTCATCTAGGTCTGCCGTTAGATCAGCAAAGTGGGCAAACTCAGCGTAAATACCTGTTACAGGTAAGCTTAATTCACGACAAAGCTCTAAAAGCTTGTTAACACGAAACTCAGATAGAGCTGGGGAGCCACGCAAAATTCTCATGTGCTTAGGTCTCTTATGCAGTTGATTAAGGTAGTATTGGAATAAATTCAGTGGGTTATAGGAACAACCTAACTGTTTTCTTCGAAGCTATTCCCGAAGGTTGCCAAACCTATGCCGATTCCACCTCTTCAATGCGAGCGCATTATAAAGCATTTCTTTTTGTGACGTAACACCAAAAGCAACCGTTTGCGTGATTTTTTTTATCTTTATGCGTAAATGGTACTTTTGCTGCATTTATCAGCACTTTTACAACTGTTTAAATAAACCTGCTTTGCCAGCCTTGCGGGGTTTGGTATAAAGGGGCTTCCACTTTTCGAGATTTCATTTTGATGCCTAAATTTACGCTCATCTTTTCGTCTAAGTTCCTTCTGCTCGCCATTACCCTAATTGGGTTGGCTGGATGCCAGATTGAGTCAGAACCTAAAAGTGTCCTTGAGCAGATACGAGAGCGAGGCGTTCTTCGCGTCGGCACCCTAAATAACCAGCTCTCTTATTACATTGGTCCCGATGGCCCTGCTGGTTTGGATTACGAGTTAGCTCGTGAATTTGCGCAGGAGCTTGGTGTACAGCTTGAGATTAAACCCGCTTACCGTTTATCCGGCCTATTTCCAGCCTTAAAGAAAGGCGAGATCGATCTTATCGCGACAGGATTAACGCAAAACAATAACCTGACACGCGCTTATCGCGCTGCGCCCGCCTATTACTATGTAAGCCAGCAAGTGGTGTATAAAAAAGGCCAGTGGCGCCCAAGAAACCTTCAACAACTGATCAAGTTCGAGAATAAGCGTCAAGCTGATTTCGTAAAAGCACAAACTGAATCAGAAGAGCCGGCATCTACCGAAACATTGACGCCATCTTTAGTGGTAGTGAAGGACTCACATTTTGAGCCAACGCTAAAACAGATCCAGAACAAGCACGATGACTTTATCTACGATGCAATAGGTAATGCTGACATCAACGACCTGCTAAAAGAAGTCTCTACAGGTGAGCGCTTGTTTACTGTTGCAGACTCGATTGAGCTGTCACTCGCACAACGCTTATACCCAGACGTAGCCTTAGCTTTTGAACTGACGGAAGATCAACCTATCTCTTGGTATTTACAGAAGTCTGAAGATGAAAACCTTTATGCATTACTGATTGAGTTCTTTGGTAACCTAAAACAGTCTGGTGAACTGGCTTCACTGGAAGAGAAGTACATCGGTCATATCGGCACCTTTGATTACGTTGATACTCGTGCATTTATCCGCGCATTGGATAGCAAGCTGCCAAAATGGTCGCCGCTATTTCAGAAATATTCTCAAGAATTTGACTGGCGCTTGATTGCCGCTTTAGCATACCAAGAGTCACACTGGAATCCTGTCGCACGCTCTCCAACAGGTGTTCGAGGCATGATGATGCTGACACTGCCTACTGCGAAGAGCGTTGGTGTAACCAATCGTCTCGATCCGAAACAGTCGGTACAAGGCGGTGTTGAATACCTGCGTCGTATCGTGAATCGAGTACCAGATTCAATCACCCAACACGAGAAGATCTGGTTTGCGCTTGCCTCATATAACGTAGGTTACGGGCACATGATGGATGCTCGTCGCTTAACCAAAGCACAAGGCGGTGATCCTGATGCTTGGGGGGATGTGAAAGACAGGCTTCCCCTGCTAAGACAGAAGAAGTACTACAGCAAAACTCGTTACGGGTATGCGCGTGGTGATGAAGCAAGGAATTACGTTGAGAACATTCGCCGTTATTATCAGAGCATTATTGGCCATGTAAATAAGCGTAATAAAGAGGAAGAAGCGAGCCTTGAAGGTTTGGTCGTTATCCCACCTCTAGAGGTATCAAATGCTGAATCAACAATCAGTGAAACTGAATCCGCAGTGAACGACGCTGAGTCTTCCAAATAAAAGAAAAAGAGCAATGCCATTTAGCATTGCTCTTTTTTATTGCATCACGATAAATGACCAAAACAAACAAAACGCCTGCGATATCCAGAGTGTCATATTGCAGTAACAATCGAACTTTATAACGTCACACCATAAGCGAAATAATGCTCTGTTGCATTCAGCTCTTAGCCATCACGATAGTGGTTCAGAAAGCCAACGCTAAGTTCGTGGCAAAGCTTATAAGCAAATAACCACTATAATTAAAACTGAAGTCATAATTACAAAGCCAGACGACAAATAGGAAATCGTTGAAATGATGAAGAACAAACTGAAATCGAAACGCCTTGATAAGACCGTTGCTGCCAACCGTCGTAAGCGTATGCTTTCAAATAATAAGAAGAAGATCATTTGGCGCAACCGTGCTTTCATGCAGATGATTGCTGAGTAAAAGTAATGACCAAGTAAGTTTGCTTGGCACTCTTATGATTGAGAGTGCCGAAAGCTCGCTGCTATTTTTTGTTACAGACCTTGTTCTTGTTACTTGCTTTATCGGATTCTAAACGCTGCTCTTCCTGCAAACGCTCAAGCTTTCGCTTCTCTTTTATCTCTTTTCTACGACGTTTAAAAAACGCCTGTAGTTGTTCACGACACTCTTCCTCTAACAAACCATGCTCAACATCGGCATAGTGGTATGAGGCTTGGCTTTCAAAGAGATTCAATACCGTACCCGCCGCACCCGCTTTTAAGTCTGGAGCACCAAACACAATGCGCTTTACTCGGCTGTGTAATAAGGCACCCGCGCACATTGGGCACGGTTCTAAGGTGACATACAAAGTGGTATCAAGTAAGCGATAGTTTTCCAAGGCTTGACCTGCTTTACGCAAGGTTTCGATTTCTGCATGTGCGGTTGCATCGTGGCAGCCAATCGAGCGGTTCCATCCTTCAGAGATAACCTCCCCATCTTTCACTAGTACAGCACCAACGGGAACCTCTCCCTCTTTTTCTGCTTGCTTAGCTACCTCGATGGCGCGTCGCATGAAGATTTCATCTTGAGGGCTGAATTGATGGTCTGACAAAGGGAGCTCCAGAAAACAAAGGATAAAAACGAAAATAGGTATGCGGTGAAGCATACCTAATCTTCGTGATAATGAACAATAAAGAGATAAGAGACAATGAACAATCGCCGCTTACTGGTTAGGCGGATCGCTAGCTATTGGCGCCTTCTATGTCATCGGCTATTTGCGTCGCTTTGATACTCACAATGCGATTGTTCTCAACAGAGATAACTTCAAACTGCCACTGCTGGTATTGAACAACTTCACCTGCATCAGGTAAGCGCCCTATTAACCAAGTCACTAGGCCATTCAACGTTTGGAAGCTCTCGCTTTCCCCCTCAAAATCCGACAGCTCTAAGCGGTTTTTCAGTTCACTGATAGGAATCAATCCATCCACCAGTAATCCATCTTCCACTTGCTCTGTCCAAAGATCTTTAGGGTTGTTCGATAACTCACCAGCAATCGCCTCTAGGATATCGTAATGAGTCACAAGGCCTTGAACATCGCCATATTCATCAACAATGAATGCCATCTCTGTACCCGACTCTTTAAAATAGCCAAGCAGACGTAAAGCCTTCATCGATTCTGGAACATAGATCGGAGAGCGAGATAGCCCCATGATCACTTGAATATTTAAATTGCCCGCCTGATTCAATAAGGCTTTGGCTGACACCGTACCGACCACTTTATTTAGGTGGTCTTGGCACAATGGAAACACACTATGCTTTGAACTGCGCAGCTTTTTAAATATCTGCTCAACCGGTTGGCTAATATCCAGAAAGTCGACGTCTCGACGTGGCGTCATCAACGAGCTCACCAAACGGTCATCAAGCTGTAAGATATTGCGAATCATCTCTTGCTCGCCACGTTCAATCACACCAGATTCCGAGCCTTCTTTCACGAGTGCATGAATATCATCTTCCGTCACACTGTCTTCTTCGCCACCACGTCCCATTAACTTGAGAATACCTTCCGTAGAAGCAGACAACGCAAACACAAACGGCGTCGCAATTTTAGATAACCAGAAGATAGGCAGCGCGACTAGCACAGCAATGTTTTCAGCTTGAGATTGAGCAAAACGTTTTGGTACTAGCTCACCTACAACAATCGCGAAGTAAGTAATACCCATAACGACTACCGTGGTAGACAGGATATTCGCTTGTGTTGGATCGAGTCCCCACAGTTCAAGTTGAACGGCCAGTGGAGCAGAAAGCGTCGCCTCACCCACAATACCGCTGAGTAGGCCGATTACCGTAATACCGATTTGAATGGTTGAAAGGAAGCGGGTTGGATTTTCTTTGAGCTCAAGAGCAACCTGAGCGGAGCGATGTTTTTCGGCTAAGCGTTTCAGCCGACTATTCTTTGCTGCTACCAGTGCAATCTCTGACATGGCAAACAGACCATTTAAAACAATTAACCCTACTAAAAGCAGAATCTTCATGTGGCTTGGATTTCCTAAATTTACCGGCCAACAATTAGCCGTAATCCGGAGTATAAGCTGAGTGCCTTTATTTTGAATATAAAAAGTTTGGGATATAGAAAGTTTGGGATATAAAAAGTCTTTGCTATAAAAATCTTGGATAAAAAAACAGAAAAAAATAGCAAAAAAAAGCCCGCACATTTCGGTGCGGGCTTAGCAATGAATAAAGCTTAATTTTGCTTAGTTCAATCTTACATTGTGTAAGTGTAAGGAGCTTGGATACCTAGCGGGATACCAAGAGCCCAGTAACCTAGCAAGAAAATAGACCAACCGATTAGCATAGCAATCGAGAATGGCATCATTAGAGAAGCTAGAGTACCGATACCTGTCGACTTAACGTAACGTTGACAGTAAACAACAACCAGTGGGAAGAACACCATCAGTGGAGAGATGATGTTAGACACTGAATCGCCTACACGGTAAGCCGCTTGAGATAGCTCAGGAGAGATACCCACAACCATTAACATAGGAACTAAGATAGGACCAATCAGTGCCCACTTTGCTGAAGCTGAACCTACAAGAAGGTTAACTGAAGCCGTTAGTAGAATCATACCAACAACCGTTGCTTCACCAGGAAGATCCATTGCTTTCAAGCCTTCAGCACCGTAAAGCGCCAGCATAGTACCGATGTTTGATTGAGCAAATGCTGATAGGAACTGAGCACAGAAGAACGACATTACAATGTATGCGCCCATCGTTGCCATCGTCTCAGACATTGCTTTGATAACATCATTACTATTCTTGAAGGTACCCGCTACACGGCCGTAGACGATACCCGGAATAATAAACAGGATGAAGATCAGAGGAACGATAGACTTCATTACTGGTGCTGAGAACGCCGTTAGTTCGCCTTCTGGTGAACGAAGTGCTGAGTTTTCAGGCATTAGAGCCGCGATAAGCAGACCAATACCGGCAACCATTGCCCAACCAGCGAATTTGAATGCTTTAGATTCAATGGCTGTAAACGTACCTAGATCAGGTGCTTGTTCTGCATCTTCATCGACAGGCGTATTAGCAAGACGAGGCTCGATGATTTTCTCTGTAACGTACCAACCAATTGCCACAATTAGAATTGAAGACAAACCAGTAAAGAAGATGTTCGCTAGAGGGTTGATCACGTATGCAGGGTCAAGAACGTTTGCCGCTGTTTGAGTGAAACCTGCGAGTAGCGGGTCAATACCTGAAGGAATGAAGTTCGCTGAGAAACCACCGGATACACCAGCAAATGCTGCTGCAATACCCGCTAGAGGGTGACGACCCGCTGCGTGGAAGATGATACCGCCAAGAGGGATTACTAGAACGTAACCTGCATCTGCTGCTGTGTGAGACACGATAGCAACAAGAATTAGCATTGGCGTTAGCAACTTAGCTGGCGTGAAGTTAAGCATCTTCTTAAGGCCAGTCGTAATGAAGCCTGAAGAGTCAGCAACGCCAACACCTAGCATAGCAACAAGTACGATGCCTAGCGGTGCGAAGCCTGTGAACGTGGTAACCATATTCGCTAGGAAGCTAGCAAGCGCTTCACCAGTAAGTAGGTTGTTTACTTCTAGAGCAGCACCCGTTTGAGGGTTGATTAGGTCGAATGAAAGGTTCGACAAAAGTGCAGATGCTACCCATACAATAACTAGAGCCCAGAAGAACAGAATTGCTGGATCTGGAATTTTGTTGCCGGCGCGTTCAATGAAGTTTAGAAAGCGGTCCATACCACTGATCTTCTCAGTCGATGGTGCTTTTTTTACGGCTTGGTTACTCATTGTAACTCCATATGTGATGTTGTTTGTTTAGGCCTAATATAAGTTTTGACCATGGCCTATTGGTACAGCACATATTCTATTAAAGTCGCTGTTAAAAAGCACAAGGTTCCACATCATTCTCCATAAATGGAGACATATTTTGCAAAAATACTGTACAACAGCAACAATATAAAAACACAAAAAACACCATTCCATATACAGAGTTTTAACTGGCACGTAAACAATGTCCGAGGAGTGAAAACTACCAGTAAAGGAGAAGCGTAGGGCTTGGCATGCAGTAAACGTTTGCTTAATAGATCAATCAAACTCACTGTATTTGGAGAGCATAGTTTCGAGGTGAATGCTTTGAGCACGGTTCATGCGATCTCGCCATGCAACAGTCACCGTAATGTTTTTCAAAGCGTGAGACAAGGCACCACTGGCATTTGTCACCTCACAGCTCATCGTATACCCAGAGCCCGACAAACCAGATAAAGGATCCGAACTTGTCGCATTGCGACAGTAGTCCGCTTGATTGAGATCCGTAAAAAGGATTAACCCTACAGCTCCCCCCACATCCGATACACGAGTTCGATAATACTCCATCTGCCTTTCGGCAAAGTGAAGCGCTTCTACACTGTGCAGCGCGTAATCCGATTTTTGTTCTGCATAGACCTGTAGCTTAACCAACCCTAGCGAAGCGATACCGATCAATAGAAAAGAGATCAGGACCTCTATCAAGCTAAAACCTGAATTTTTATAAGTCATTCCATGATCCCTTTTTCCATTTGGCTTTCAAAGGAACACTATGGGGGTTGTATTCACCTGTGTAATCTAAGTTAATCGAACCTTGAATTGTCGATAACCCACCAACTGAATCAAAGAACATCCCTCCCTTGGGGAAAAAAGAAGCAAATCCAATATAAACCGAATTGCTCTGCACTAAGCCGGCGATAGGTATCGTATTTGGAACTTTGGCCCATAAGCCGCTCAACAGGTCCGTATCAACATCAGGGGAGGCTGGTTCGTCGTATATACTCATATCATTTAGGTGATAAAAGGAACCATCAAACACACTTGCATTACCGTTCGCAACGATGCCATCTTGAATCACTAATGAACGTGGAGTAATAACTCCGGGGATAGGTTCTACCACATTAATTGGTGGGTGATAGACCACGCAATCACCGATCACCCACACCTTATCTTTACCACTAGTAAAGGCATTATTAATCGCTTGGCTACACTTATTACCTTGATACTTCCCATTGACTAAATCAATGTGCTTGGGGGGAGATACAGTCCTGTCAATGAGGTCAATCACATGATAATCACGCTTAATCTGGTCAATATTTTCTGGCGTTTTAGATACCCCAAAGTAATTAGAGAAAGTATCGATGGCTGGGTCAAATTTGAAATCTGATTGAAAAGCATTCGAAGGCAATGACCCAACTGAATCAATGGTTGCATTGCGGTTAATATCGGTTGTCGGTTGGCAAGACTCAAAGGTAGGAAAAGGAGGGAGACCGCCCGTAGGTGTGATTGTCTTCAGACGCCCGCCGCCTTGGTTTTTATAGATCACACTATCTAAGAACCGAACAGACACACATTCGTTAATACCACCGACCGCAGTAAGACTAATATCTGGGGTAATATCGATATTGTGATCAGAAATAAACTCCAAACTCGAATTGGTTTGCATCGCCCCTAGCCCCGACGAATTGTTAAAACTTATCTCTTTGTTGAGAGATAAATAGTGAGCACTCGACACCAATATATTCGGTGTTAGGTTATCTGATTTCAACGTAAGGACTTTCGACTGCTGACAGTGATTCATTAAATCATTGGGAATTGCCGTGAGATCATTTTCAGCTATATAGGTAAAACCACACTCCAACCCAGCCTCGGCGTTCCAATGAGCTTTGCGGACTTGAACTTCATTCTGCGCGACCTTAATTTGATGAAAAACGCTGCGATAGGTGCCCAAAGTAACAATTAAAGCACTCAACACTAAAACAGATGTGATTAACAACGTAGCCACTCCAGCTTGCTGCTTTACCGAGGTCATTGCCAATTCCTTTGCTTAACGGTTATAGCGACGCCTTTAGAGATCCCAGCACTCGGAATTGACGCAACAATATTCAAATCAGTGAGCGTAGTGCTCACCCCATTTTTGCTCAACACTTGTGAGGATATTGATAAATCGTCGACGGAAATAATGCTATCGTCGAAAAGTGAGTAGCATGAGGTAACTTGATCATGGGCTAAAATGTTCCCTGGAGTAAGAACGCCCTTTTCACAAACTTTCAATCGAGTCCCCTCCTTTTTATACACGATATTCCTGTAATTTTTTCCGTCAGTTGATCCCTCTTTCAAATAGACGAACCCCACCTCAACACCACCGCTAACATGAATCGTATTAACGGCATTTAATAGCTTCAGGGATTCGCCATTTGAACCATCGTAGCCTGCTCGTTGAATATCTTCTTTCATTACCTGCATCGTGCTCGTAAGGTTTTGCAGCAGCAATAGCTCAATACCTTTATCTTTGGCTATTCTGTGCCCCGTCATAAATACGCTGCCGATAATAGCAATCGCGAATACACCAATAACGGAGGTGACCATCAGTTCAATGAGAGAGGCGCCCTTTTGCTTTCGCAAGCTTCTGCTGCGGGCCTTAGCAAGCATAGTAACCATACTGAGCGCCTGATTCGCCGCACACTTTAATTCGCCCAGGAGGGCTAGATAGTTTAATCAAAAGCCGGTCGGTTGAAGCTCTTTTAGGAGCCAAGTAAATCGTACCTCTGGCAGGCCTTCCTCTTACACTTTCAAAGCTGATTTTTGAGCCTGTATAGTTATGAGAAAACGATAAATCTCGAAACGGTTCTCCCGACAACATCAGCAATGTATCACCAGACAGATCTTCCGTAGGCTTCAACCATACTGTCCACTCCCCCGTAGATTGCTCTTCATTTTTAGCCGTCGAGAAATGTACCCAGAGTTTTTGATTTCTTTTCACAGACTCAGACTTTGCCTGTACTAAGAAGCCATTCAACTCCCCAGCAAGGCGCTGTATCTTGACTGTTTGGGTGATTGAACTAAAACTCGGAGCAGCCGTCGCTACCAATATCGACAGTATCGACACCGTTATTAACAGCTCTAATAAAGTAAACCCGCGAGTCATTTCCCAAATTCCTATGTAATCAGATGCGTAAGAATGTTTAATCTTGCACCGATGCTACCATCCGAGAAAAATGGACAGAGTTATGAAAGGAAACTACTCGTGAAGATTCGAATAAAAAGATGTAACAACAACAATTTAAGTATGAAAGGAATGACACTGATCGAAGTATTGATCGCTGTTGCCATTGTAGGAGTACTCAGTGCAATAGCTTATCCAAGCTACACAAGCCATGTTTTAAAATCGCATCGAATGACAGCGATAGGAGATATGGCAAAAATTCAACTTGAACTTGAGAGTGCTTACGCCGGAAATTATGCCACGGCTGCTGGAAACATAGTTTCTGGAGGGACGTGCTCGTTTTGCGATACCGATACAAGCAGGTACACACTAACAATCTCGGCTAGCAGTACCTCATACTCCGTTCAAGCAGAACCACACGCACCACAGACAAATGATGACTGCTTAGACTCACCGACTGATATTCTGGAGTTACATCACTCAGGTGTTTCAGAGCCTCAAGCGTGTTGGAAGTAACAAGAACAACCACCAAAGGGCTCGATAATTTATCTGAGAAATCTCGACTCTTTCTTCTCTGATCTTCTTTTCTCTGATCTACAGATACAAAAAAACCTGCTACATGAGCAGGTTTTATTTTTTATTAGTAACTTAAGCTACCAAATCACTGAACTGATTACTTAGTTAGGTCATCAAAGAAGTTTTTCACGCCGCTGAAGAAACCTTCAGATTTTGGCTTGTGCTTGCTTGCCGCTTCACCACAACATGTTTCTTCAAATTCACGCAGTAGTTCTTTTTGACGAGAGCTTAGCTTAACCGGTGTTTCAACCACTAGCTTAACGATTAGATCACCCACACCGCCGCCACGAACGCCTTTCACGCCTTTGCCACGCATACGGAACATACGGCCCGTTTGTGTCTCTTCTGGCACTTTAAGGTTTACACGGCCATCGAGTGTTGGAACTTCAACTTCACCACCTAAAGCAGCCATAGAGAAGCTTACTGGCACTTCGCAGTAAAGGTTGTTGCCGTCACGCTCAAAGATATTGTGCTCTTTTACGTGTACTTGTACGTACAAGTCGCCAGCTGGAGCGCCGTGCTCCCCTGCTTCGCCTTCGCCAGATAGACGAATGCGATCACCAGTATCAACACCTGCTGGGATCTTAACGTTAAGCGTTTTCGTCTTCTGTTTGCGACCTTGACCATGACATGAGTTACATGGGTCTTTGATGATCTTGCCTTTACCGTTACAAGTAGGACAAGTCTGTTGAACCGCAAAGAAACCTTGGCGCATTTGTACCTGGCCGTGGCCATGACAAGTACCACACGTTTGTGCAGAAGAACCCGCTTTCGCGCCGCTACCATCACAAATGTCACATTCAACAAGTGTTGGTACTTCAATCTCTTTAGATACACCACGAACGGCTTCTTCTAGAGAAAGCTCCATGTTGTAACGCAAATCAGAACCACGTTGTGCACGCGCTTGACCGCCGCCACGACGACCACCGCCAAAGATATCGCCAAATACGTCACCGAAGATATCGCCGAAATCACCTTGGCCACCGCCGCCGTAACCGCCGCCACCACCCATGCCACCTTGTTCAAAAGCTGCGTGGCCGTATTGGTCGTAAGCTGCTTTCTTTTGAGCATCGGTTAGGATCTCGTACGCTACTTTTACTTCTTTAAATTTGTCTGCTGCGCTTTCATCACCCTGATTACGGTCCGGGTGGAATTTCATCGCTAAGCGTTTGTACGCTTTTTTAATATCGCGCTCTGATGCATCACGGCTTACGCCTAATACTTCGTAAAAATCACGTTTTGACATGTTCTAGGTCACCAAAATAATTGCTACTGCCGAATGATCACTTCAGCAGTCTGTGTATCAATCTAGATAAAAGTTCTGTCGGCTGAAACGCCGAATAAAGCTATTATCTAGATCGACAAGTCTAAATACAAATTTACGGGCGTGAGAGTTACCTCTGACGCCCGCAATAATAAGTCTTTGAGACAATGAATTTCTAAGCAAGTAGCTTGAGTTCTAGGAGGAAGCGCGGAGCCTACGCTAGTAGGTGAGCACTTCCGACAACGAAATCAGGCTACTCTGCGACGAAATTATTTTTTGTCTTCTTTTACTTCTTCGAACTCAGCGTCTACCACATCGTCGTCTTGCTTAGGTTGTTCACCAGCGTCAGCACCAGCTTGTTCAGCTTGAGCTTTCTGTTGAGCAATTTCCATTAGCTTTTGAGCTGCTTGCATAAGTTCTTGAACTTTAGCGTCGATAGCTTCTTTGTCGTCACCAGACTTAACTGATTCTAGAGCTTCGATAGCTGCTTCGATTTTAGCTTTCTCGTCTGCAGGTAGAGCTTCACCAGCTTCTTCTACTTGCTTCTTAGTGCCGTGAATCATTTGGTCAGCTTGGTTACGTGCAGTTACTAGCTCTTCGAACTTCTTGTCAGCTTCTTTGTTAGCTTCTGCTTCTTGAACCATTGCTTCGATCTCTTCCTCAGACAAACCGCCTGATGCTTGGATAATGATCTTCTGCTCTTTACCTGTCGCTTTATCTTTAGCAGATACGTTCAGAATACCATCAGCATCTAGGTCGAATGTTACTTCAACTTGTGGCATGCCACGTGGTGCTGGTTGGATACCTTCTAGGTTGAACTGACCAAGAGACTTGTTGTAAGTCGCTTGCTTACGCTCACCTTGAAGAACGTGGATAGTTACTGCGCTTTGGTTGTCTTCAGCTGTAGAGAACACTTGATCCGCTTTAGTAGGGATAGTTGTGTTTTTCTCGATAAGCTTAGTCATTACGCCGCCCATCGTTTCGATACCGAAAGATAGAGGAGTAACGTCTAGAAGAAGAACGTCTTTAACTTCACCAGCTAGTACACCACCTTGAACAGCAGCACCCATTGCAACAGCTTCGTCAGGGTTCACGTCTTTACGTGGCTCTTTACCGAAGAATTCAGTTACTTTAGCTTGAACCATAGGCATACGAGTCTGACCACCTACTAGGATAACGTCAGTGATTTCGCCTACAGATAGGTCAGCATCTGCTAGAGCAACTTTTAGTGGCTCAAGAGAACGTTGAACTAGGTCTTCAACTAGAGACTCAAGCTTCGCGCGAGTCACTTTGATGTTCATGTGCTTAGGACCAGTCGCATCAGCAGTAACGTAAGGTAGGTTTACGTCAGTTTGAGTAGTAGAAGAAAGCTCGATTTTCGCTTTTTCTGCTGCTTCTTTAACACGCTGCATTGCTAGTGGATCAGCTTTAAGGTCGATACCTTGCTCTTTCTTGAACTCATCTACTAGGTAGTTGATCATGCGGTTATCGAAATCTTCACCACCAAGGTGAGTATCACCGTTAGTTGAAAGTACTTCGAAAGTCTTCTCGCCTTCTACTTCATCGATTTCGATGATAGAGATATCGAATGTACCACCACCAAGGTCGTATACAGCGATAGTGCGATCACCACCTTGCTTGTCTAGGCCGTAAGCCAGAGCAGCAGCAGTAGGTTCGTTGATGATACGTTTAACATCTAGACCAGCGATACGGCCAGCATCTTTCGTTGCTTGACGTTGAGCATCGTTGAAGTAAGCAGGAACAGTTACTACTGCGCCAGTTACTTCTTCGCCTAGGAAGGCTTCAGCTGTTTTCTTCATTTTCTTAAGAACTTCAGCAGATACTTGAGGAGCAGCCATTTTTTGGCCTTGCGCTTCAACCCATGCATCACCGTTATCAGCTTTAACAATGTTAAAAGGCATGATTTCGATATCGCGTTGAACTTCTTCATCTTCAAAACGACGACCGATTAGACGCTTAATCGCGTATAGCGTGTTTTGAGGGTTAGTAACAGCTTGACGTTTCGCAGGTTGACCAACTAGCGTCTCGCCTTCAGTGTATGCGATTACCGATGCTGTTGTGCGTTCGCCTTCAGCATTTTCTAATACGCGTGGTTTGTCACCGTCAAGAACAGCAACACAAGAGTTAGTAGTACCTAAATCAATACCAATGATTCGACCCATCAGGCTTTCTCCGAATAAATTCTATTTAGTTTTTTGCTATACCCACTATGTGGGGGGTAGTAATCAGGGATTCAACCCTAATACACAAAATTTAAATGCAAATGTATTTTGCTTTCGTATGCACCATAGATAAGGGCTCACGAATCCTTTTCAAGGGGGATACTGGATTTTTTCACATTTATTTTGATAAAAGGAATGGTTAGACACGAATACATATCATTACCTTCACATAAGCCCAGTAACTGGGTTTATCACCCAATAAAAAACGGAGCCACTTAGGCTCCGTTTGTCTATTCAGGCTTTCCACTTAGATTTCATCTATAGAGGAAAATCTCTGATTACGCTTCTGCTTTCTTTAGCTCAGCTTCTTCGTTTGTTTCAACGCCGATTTCGCCTTCAGACTTAGCAACGATAGTGTTAACCGCTGTATCACCTACTACGTTAGAAGAAGTACAGAACATATCGTTGATACGGTCTACCGCAGCAATGATAGCTAGACCTTCTGGTGGTAAACCTAGTTGGTGCAATAGAACACCTACCATTACAACACCACCACCTGGAACACCACCAGCACCGATAGACAGTAGCAAGATAGTTAGACCCAGAGTAAAGATGTCAGCCGTGTTGATTGGTTGACCGAATGCGTTTGCTACGAACATTGTCGCGAGTGCGATGTAGATAGAGACACCAGACATGTTCATTGTCGCACCCAGTGGTACACCGAAGCCTGCCACAGATCTTGATACACCAAGCTTTTCAGTTAGAGTGCGCATCGTTACTGGGATAGTCGCGTTCGAGCTTGCCGTCGATAGTGAGAAAAGGATTTGCTCACGAGTTGCACGTAGGAATTGCTTAGGCGTAATACCTGTCGCGATACCAACCATCATTGGGTAGAAGAAGAAAATCCAGAACACTAGCATCGCAACAACAAGCGCTACGTAGCCCGCTACAGACATAAGTGTCTCAGCGTTCAGTGTCGCACCTAGTTGAATCATCAGAGCGAATACACCAAATGGCGCCAAGCTCATGACTAGGCCGATAAGCTTCATCATGATTTCGTTAGCCATCTTGAACGTTTTGATCGCTGGACCGCCACGTGAATCAAGAGCCTGAATAGCAAGACCAGTCAAAATCGCCATGAAGATGATCTGTAGCATGTCGCCGCTTGCAAACGCCTGAACTGGGTTGCTAGGAACGATGTTCACAACAAGAGAGAAGATATCTGGAGTTTCAGTTGTTGTTAGTTGAACTGTCTCAGAGATCGTTCCGGCTAAATCTGCACCAGCACCCGGTTGGAAAATAAGGCCAACAGTTAGGGCTGCAGAAATCGCGATGATGGTGTTGATAATGTAAAGAGCAAAAGTTTTACCACCTAGGCGACCGAAAGAACGGATGTCTTTCAATTCAACAATTCCGCAAACGATAGATACGTATACCAGTGGAACAACCAATAGTTTGATCAAAGAGACAAACATACCACCGACACCTTCTGCTAGACCTAGCAGGTAAGTATCAAATACTGCAATACCGTTGAATAGGTACTGAATAGCAGTACCAATAAGTAGGCCGGCAAACAAGCCTACAAAAATCTTACTTGAGAGCGATTTGTCCATCGTTCTTCTCCAGTTTGTTGTGTTTGAAATTTGTACTTTTATAGTTATATATGCGAATGAAATCGCTATATCGCAGTGAATTTTACATACAAAGATAACAATTAAAAGCATTTATTTACAAAAACATTACAAGTGTGACATCAAAACATTTCCTCATTAACAACCAGTTTCATAATATAAAACTCTAAATCATTGTTCTGGGTAATATAAAAAGAACAACATTCTTAATGCGGTTTTGATGACTATTTACGTGGGCTCTCAAGTTATAGGCACAAAAAAAGAGAGGCATATGCCTCTCTTTTCATTTAACGTAAACCAGTGATTTATTTTGTCGCCGCGACTTACTCAGTCAATGCGCGACTGAATCACTTGGCAGCGTAACACGTCATTACTTAGCAACCATAACCATCGCAGGGCGAACCACACGACCGTTTAACTCGTAACCTTTTTGCATTACGAACATAACCGTGTTTGATTCGTGATCTGGACTTTCTTGGATAGACATCGCTTGGTGGAATTCAGGGTTGAACACTTCACCTTCAGGGTTGATCTCTTTAAGACCAAACTTAGCAACTGTGTCTACAAACGTTTTGTGCGTTAGCTCAACACCTTCAAACAGTGGCTTAACCACTTCGTTTTCAGCATCTGCCGCTTGCATTGCACGCTCTAGGTTGTCGATGACAGGAAGTAGACCTTCAGCAAACTTGTTCAAAGCGAATTTACGCGCCTTATCAATTTCTTGCTCGCTACGGCGACGCATGTTTTCAACTTCAGCTTTTGCGCGAAGAACAGAATCTTGCTGCTCTTTCACTTTAGATTCGCTAGAAAGTAGTGCAGCTTCTAGTTGAGCGATTTTTACTTCTTGCTCATCAACAGACTCTTCATTTAGCTCAGCTTCTTCAACTTTCTCAGCTTCAGCAATGATTTGATCTAGCTCTTCTTCCGTTACTTTGTTTTCTTCGTTGCTCATGATCTCTCCAGAATTCGTTTTCAATGCAAGTGACAGGTGTGTTTGCACCCCAAATTGATATAAAACACTCGCATAGACGTTCAACTTGCCTTTATTATGGGGATGAAGAATTTTGATTCAAGCCTAATTCGTTTGGAAACGTTATGAAAAAGCCATTTGAAGTCATCGCCATTATTGGTAAACCTCGAGATCAGCAAGCAATTCAGACTCATAGAGAGCTCTATCAGTGGTTAAGTACTGAGGGTTATCAAGTGTTTGTGGATGACAGACTCGCTACAATTTTAGACGATATCCCACAAGAACATTTTTCTAGCCTAATTGAATTAGGTAAACGCGCCGATCTCGCCATTGTGGTGGGTGGTGACGGAAATATGCTCGGTGCCGCTAGAATCTTGTCACGTTTCGATATTTCAGTGATTGGCGTAAACCGAGGTAACCTAGGTTTCCTTACCGATCTTAATCCTGAAAACTTCCAGAGTGCGCTTACTGATGTACTCAAGGGTGAATTCATGGAAGAAGAGCGCTTCTTACTTGAAACTGAAATTCATCGTCATGGCCAAATAAAAAGCCACAACGCCGCACTCAACGAAGCAGTACTTCACCCCGGTCAAGTCGCACATATGATCGAGTTCGAAGTGTATATCGATGACAGCTTCGCCTTCTCACAGCGTTCTGATGGCTTGATCGTCTCAACACCGACAGGTTCTACCGCTTATTCGCTTTCTGGCGGTGGTCCTATCCTGTCATCAAGCTTAAATGCAATTTCATTAGTACCAATGTTCCCACACACCCTTTCAAGCCGACCACTTGTGGTGGATGGAAAGCGTCGTATCAAGCTGATCGTATCGCCTGATAACCGCGGTACTCAGGAAGTCAGCTGCGATGGTCAAATCTCGCTACCAGTTTCCCCTGGCGATGAGATCCACATTTACCAAAGCCCAAATGTGCTCAAGCTGATCCACCCTAAAGACTACAATTACTACCATGTTCTACGTAACAAACTAGGCTGGTCGAGTAAGCTGTTCTAAAAGAATAAAAGATCCAGAAGTAACCGAAAATTTGAAAGGCTGACGACATTCGTCAGCCTTTTTTGTTACCAGTAAAAAGCCCGTCGGCTCTCGCTTCTTGTCAATTTGCTTATACCGTCATTCTCAAGAGGGAGGAACGACTGAATTGGGAATCTATAGCGGTTTCAGTGATCTACGAACAACCTCAATTCTGAGATCTGTCGCAAAAAAAATTCACCTGCTGACTTTACTGTATAAAGAAACAGTATATACTGATCTTATATACAGTATTGTTCAGTTATACAGGTAAATAAAAATGCTGGCTCATCTAAGTGTTAATAATTTCGCTATTGTTAAGTCTTTACAGCTAGAACTCTCTAAAGGCATGACAACAATCACCGGAGAAACTGGTGCGGGTAAATCTATCGCTATCGACGCTTTAGGCTTGTGTCTTGGAGGAAGATCTGATGCAGGAATGGTTCGACAAGGTGAAGAAAAAACCGAAGTCAGTGCCGCTTTTTTACTTGAGAACAATCTGCATGCTACCCGCTGGTTAGAAGACAATGAACTGCTTGATGGCGGTGAATGCATCCTACGCAGAACCATCTCTAAAGAAGGTCGTTCTCGCGCATTCATCAACGGCAGTCCCGTGCCTCTTTCACAATTAAAATCGCTTGGACAGCTGTTGATCAACATTCATGGTCAACACGCGCACCATCAGTTGATGAAAAGCGATTACCAAATGGCCATGCTTGATCAATACGCAGGTCACTTGAACCTATTGAAATCGACACGTAATGCTTACCAAGCCTGGCGACAAGCCGATAACCACTTAAAAGAGTTACGTGAAAATAGCCAGCAAAACCAAGCTCAAAAACAACTTCTTGAATACCAAATCAAAGAGTTAAATGAGCTGTCTATTGGGGAGGAAGAATATGAAGACCTCGAACAAGAGCATAAGCGCCTCTCCAATAGCGGAGAACTGGCCACAACCTGCCAACAAGCTATCGAGCTTATTTATGAAGGCGAAGAAGTTAATGCGCTTGGTATTCTGCAATCGGCCAATAACTCCCTGATTCAGTTAGCTGAGCTAGATGAAAGATTGGCTGAGTTACCAAACTTATTGTCTGAAGCCATTATTCAGATAGAAGAAACCAATAACGAGTTAAGAACATACCTAGATGGCATTGATGTCGATCCAGGTCGTATGGCTTACGTTGAAGAGCGCTTCTCAAAAGTAATGTCGATGTCTCGTAAACATCACGTGTTGCCAGAAGAGCTCTATAAGCATCATCAAGACTTATTACAACAAGTTGAAGCGCTTGATTGCTCTGATGAAAAGTTGGAAGAATTAGCAAACGAAGTAGAAAACCAATACCAGTCGTTCGTGGCTAAATCAGAGAAGCTTCATAAATCTCGAACTCGTTACGCAAAAGAGCTCAACAAGCTGATCACGCAAAGCATGCACGAACTGAGTATGGAAAAAGCGCAGTTTGCCATTGAAGTGAACAACACCAACACACACCCTTCTCCATTGGGTATGGATAACGTGACCTTCATTGTTTCGACCAACCCTGGCCAACCAATGCAGCCCATTGCTAAAGTGGCCTCTGGTGGTGAGTTATCACGAATATCACTAGCGATTCAGGTGATCACAGCGCAAAAAGTGGATACACCAAGCCTGATTTTCGATGAAGTCGATGTGGGTATCAGTGGACCAACCGCTGCGGTTGTCGGAAAAATGCTTCGAAAACTGGGCGAATCTACGCAAGTGATGTGTGTAACGCACTTACCTCAAGTCGCAGGTTGTGGACATCAACAACTGTTTGTTGCGAAGAACACGAAATCAGGTAAAACTGAGACTCAAATGCACACGCTTGATGAACAACAACGCGTTTCAGAGCTTGCTCGACTGCTTGGTGGCAGTCAGATTACCGAATCGACACTGGCCAACGCAAAAGAGTTATTAATCGCAGCATAGGTTACATATTCGGCAACTTTCTGATAATTTACCGAAAATTCTTGGCAATTTTGCAACTTAATTCAAAATTGCCAGTCATAACAAGCTCAAAGCGCAAGGAGCTTTTTACTTCTTGCTGGAGCTTGTTTATTATCAGGCAGTATTTTAGCGAAGAAAGATCTCAAACTATGCGAATTAAAAAGTGGTTAGTTGCAGTTCCACTTGCACTAACAATGTTGACCGGTTGCTCTCTACTAGAGAAGTTGGTTTATCGAATTGACATCAATCAGGGTAACTATGTTGAACAAGAAGCTGTCGATCAGCTAAAGTTTGGCATGACAAAAACACAAGTTCGTTACGTTATGGGCTCACCTATGCTTATCGAAAATGGCTACCCAGATACGTGGTACTATATTTACCACCACCAAAAAGGCCATAACGACCCTATTCAGAAAAACCTTGTCGTGAACTTTGATGCCACTGGCACTCTAGTAACGATCAATGGTGACTTTGAAGCCAGTGATGAGTTCTTCGAAAGCCTTCGCTAGCTTTCCAGTCGACAAGGTATGAATCGCAAAAGCCTGCTCACTTCACACGAGCAGGCTTTTTAATATCTGCTAACAAATTAGCTGCGTGTCTAACCAACAGGCACAAAAAAGCTCGCCAACATTGCGAGCTCTCTTCTTAGTCGAATTTTTTTAGCACTACGATTTAGCTGCGGCTGCTTTTGCTTGTTCAGCACGCTTACGGCGAATCTCTTTAGGATCAGCTAACAATGCTCGATAGATTTCGATACGGTCTTTATCGCGAACCGTCGCATCCAACTTAACGTTACGGCTGAATACGCCAACCTTGTTTTTCGCTAAGTCGATCTCTGGATACAGTTCCAAAACACCAGACTGTGCGATGATCTCTTCAACGGTCGCGTTCTTGTTCACTACCAAGGTAAACACACGCTGTTCGTGCGGAAGTGCAAACACAACCTCAACGTGGATCATATCTGATTCAATAGTCATGGCTTAGTAAACCTGTTTCGCTCGTTGAGTAAAAGCACTGACCATATTGCTCGTCAGCTCATTGAAAACCTTACCAAATGCCATTTCAATCATTCGGCTAGAGAATTCAAACTCTAACTTAAGCTCAACCTTACACGCTTGATCGTCGAGCGGAGTGAAATACCAACCGCCCTGCAGTTTCTTAAATGGGCCGTCCACCAGCTCCATCAAAATCTCAGCGCCATCCGCTAAACGGTTAGACGTAGTAAATGTTTTGCTGATACCGGCTTTAGATACATCAACCGAAGCCACCATAGCTGAATCTGAAGATTCGATCACACGTGAACCAGAACACCCTGGCAAAAACTCATGATAACGAGCAACATCATTGACCAAGCTGAACATCTGGTCGGCACTAAACGACACTAATGCTGAACGAGTAACCTTTGGCATATAGACTCCTGTTAAAGACAGCGTTACATTAACACAAACTGCAATTTTAATTGTATTGGGCCAGAGCGCAAATAAAAAGGATTCCCCAACTAGGGTGCAATCCGTATAATGAGGCCATTATGGCAAAGAATAAATCAAAATCAAAAGCCGGTAGTAATACCATTGCGCTTAATAAGAAAGCTCGCCACGAATATTTCATCGATGATGAGATAGAAGCGGGGCTTGAGCTACAAGGCTGGGAAGTAAAATCCCTACGTGAAGGCAAAACCAATATCGTAGAAAGCTACGTCTACATCCGAGACGGCGAAGCATTCATCAGTGGTATGACGATCACTCCGCTAACTCAAGCGAGTACTCATATCGTGGCGAACCCAACACGCATCCGTAAACTACTAATGTCGAGAAAAGAACTCGATAACCTTATCGGTCGTATTAACCGTGAAGGCATGACACTTGTCGCAACCGCACTTTACTGGTCTCGCTCTTGGGCGAAGATTAAAGTTGGCGTAGCGAAAGGTAAAAAGCTGCACGATAAACGTACTGATATGAAAGAAAAAGATTGGGCGAGAGATAAAGCACGAATTATGAAGAGTAATTTGCGTTAATTTTAAGCACTTAAACGCACAGTGCTAGACAGGCAAAGCTTTTCTGGTACTATGCAAATAACACTTGGGGCTGATTTAGGATTCGACAGGAATTTTGAAGTCTGAGGTGCATGCCGTGGGGCGGTTGGCCACGTTAAAAGCCGCAAAAAAATAGTCGCAAACGACGAAAACTACGCACTAGCAGCTTAATAACCTGCTCAGAGCTCTCTTACCCTAGCTTCCGCTCGTAAGACGGGGACCAATAAGAGATCAAACCCAAACTAGCTAGCGCGGATTCTCCCACCTGAGAGGAAAAGCGCGAATAACAATTCAGGTTAGCCTTTAACTAGCGTGTCGGTTCGCAGGTTGCTGGTGAAATTAAAGATCGACTAAGCATGTAGTACCAATGATGAATGATTTTTGGACGCGGGTTCAACTCCCGCCAGCTCCACCAAACGTTTGGAAAGGGCCAACTCGAAAGAGTTGGCCCTTTTTGTATTTTATAATCATCAATTATGCTGTCGGTACTAAACGCGCTACCTTTCACTCACAGGGTGACGCACGGTGTAAAGTGCTTTTGATTCCCATGACTTTAGTTTCGAACCATCTCATGCGCTTCAAAGTCAGTATTTCTAATTAACTTTTATGTGGCATATTTGATCTACTTACGTGTAACCATCACCTCACCTTACCCGCATGGATAATCGCCAATCGCAGAAAAACTTAGCGACAAGTCTAATAAAGGCTGGTATCCACCTTCTTGCAATACCTCTTTAAGCTAAAGGCTTTGATTATCCCCTGAAAGGTATAAAGTTATATATATCCCTTTGTTGGGATAGCACGGCCAATATCCTCTAATGGGGGTCAAGCCTCATAATATGAAGTGACAACTTGTGATTTATAGCCCACAACAATTAGCCAATACTTTATTGCTAATACGCAAAAAAATAAATGGACTCAGTTCGAAGTGGCAAAGAGAGTCGCATAAAGCAAGCTACCATTTCTAACTTTGAAACTAGACCAGATAAAGCCACGCTCTCTACCATGTTTAAAATCATTCAAGCCTTAGACCTGACAGTAAAGGTTGAAACAAGAAGTGAGAGCAAGACAATGTGTAATGCCTTTATATTACACACAATACTTGAACGACCACCTTAAGGTTCCGATAGAGAGTTAGCCATACTTTAGGTATCTCAATGCCCCATGGCTTTGAGTTTTCTATTGTTCTTTCATTAGATAAAGTAAATCACATTAGACTTTTAATAAGATCGCCAAGTTTGTAAGCATAAAAGCTCACTACTGTAGACTTTTATGTGATAACTCAATGTATTCACCATAAAAGTGAACTTTAATAGACTTTTATTTAAAATCTACGTATAAATAACTTAAAAGTCTACTAAGACATACTTTATTGCATCATGCTATATGGAGGTTCTATGGTTAAGAAAGTAAAAGCAACTGAGTCACCAGATCTAAACCAGGTGTTCACACCATCACTACTTGGTGAGGCGATCAAAGCAAAAAGAACTCAAAGTAAAATCACTCAGCAAGATGCAGCATTGCTTTCTGGTGTTTCAAAACAAACCTACATAAAAATTGAACAAGGCAGCTCCGATATTAAACTAACCTCTTTAATGAAAGTTGTGTCTGCTCTAGGAATAAAGATATCGATACAACCATGGCAAGACTTAGATGCTTCATTCTCATCACAGGAGAAAGGTAATGACGTCTGGGTCTAATCAATACATCCTCGATATAGTCTATAGCCAGCAAGTCATAGGCAAACTATCACTGAGTAAAGAAAGTGATGCTCTATCTGTAATCTACAAGCAAGATTGGATTGATAATGGGTTTCCCATATCGCCACACCTTCCATTTAACTCTGATATACCATCAGTCAATATCAGGAGGTTCTTACAGAATTTGCTCCCTGAAAATAAAGGGTTAGATTATTTGATCGACTTTCTTGGCGTATCACGTTCAAACGTATTTGCACAAGTTGGTGGTATTGGAACAGATACATCAGGTGCAATGATGTTCTTATCTGAAGGTGTTTCTCCAGTTCAAACTGAAACCTCTTTCAACCCAATCAACGATAGTGAATTAATTAAGAAACTATCTGACCCTGAGCTTTGGTATTTAGAAATATGGGAAGGAAAACCAAGACTATCAGTAGCGGGGGTTCAATCTAAGCTAAACGTTTTATCTATCGATGGAAACTTAGGGTTTGGAGAAGGTGAACTATGCTCAACTCATATTGTGAAGTTCGAAAAAAATGACCAACAACACCTTGTCATAAATGAATTTGTGACGATGAAGTTAGCGAAGCTAGTTGAACTAGATGTTGCTGATGTTGAGTTGCGGTATTTTGACCAATTTCCAGCCTTAATTGTAGAGAGATTTGATCGAAAGCTATTTAGCTCAACAAGTGTGAAACGAAGGCATATGATCGATGCCTGTCAAGCTTGTAACCTAGGTGTCGATAGAAAGTATGAACGAAACTTAGGTAAACAAAGAGATGTCAGTCATATTCGTGATGGTGTCAGCTTCACCCGACTTTTTTCGGTAACAGAGCAATGTGAAAACCCATTAGCGGCAAAACTAGCGATCCTAAAGTGGGCAATGTTCAATCTCTGCATTTATAACGCAGATGCACATGGCAAAAACTTCAGTTTCTTTGTCCAAAAATCGGGCTTAACACCAACGCCACTTTACGATCTAGTCAATGTAAGGATGTACCCTGAATTTGAGCAGGATCTTGCGATGGCAATTGGGGATGAATTTGACTCAGATTCTATTAATGCCTACCAACTTGTAGAGTTTGCTGACGATTGTGGTATTTCACCAAAATTGCTTCAACAGAGCCTAGTAAAGATCGCAAATGACATTATAAACAACATTGATGATGCTATATCTCTCGTCACTCCTACTTCTGATTCACAATTACCTTATTTAAACCGATACCGTGAAATCGTTGTGGCTAGATGTAAGCACTTCCTTAAACAATCACCACTCATCACTGAAATTGAGCTTTAACTTATAGATAAGCTATCTAATCAGAATATAGAAAGCACAAAGAGCAAAAGCTCTTTGTGTTACCTACTTGATAATTAACGCAGCCAGTTCAGTTACTGATGAGGAAGTTGAACCGATAGAAATTAGATAAATTTAGGTGTTACTCCATATCGCCCAGTAAGTAATCTTCATCGCTACTCACTACTGCGCCGTGCTTTAAGAAGTTTTTACCTAGGATCATGCTGTATTCAAAGCGAGAGCGATCTTGAAGGTTTACCCTCACCTCTTTCTCTAAGTCTCCGAGCTTAACCTTCATTTCAACGACAGGACGAATGTTCACCTTCTCGCCTTTCTTGGCTTTAATGCGCATTACATCAATCACTGGCTTGGTGAAATTTTGCTTATCGCCTTGGTTGTTTTGATAGGTAAAACTCACCATGTCTTGGCCGTCTTTCTTAAATCGTTTGATGTTGACTGCATTCATTGAGCTTACATCTGCGCCAGTATCCAACTTGGCTGGGAACTTCATGCCGTTCACTTCAACAACTTCAATGTGCCCAACTTTAAACAAAGGCTCAGCTTTCAAAAGATAGTCAGAGCGAGTGTTCACATACACACCGTCTTTTGCCATCTTCTTGCCTAAAATAAAGTACGCTTCTTTCTCATTCGTATTGAGCACATCGATGGCAAACTCTTGCGTACGAACGTTTCCAGAGACCGCAAACTCACCACTCACTACCGGACGAGTATCATCACCGACTTTAAGCTTCTTAATAATTGGCTTGGTCACCTTCTGCTTCTCACCGTTTACATCCGTAAGGTAAAATTCAACGTAGGCATCTTTGCCTTTACCTGTCATTTCAAAACTGTCGACCTTCAACAAAGGCGTGTTGACAGTGAATGAGGCAACGGCCTTTAGAGGGAAGTCATCAAGGGTGATGTCCTCTTCTGGAGAAATAACCAAAGGTTCACTCTTTTTAGCGACATCACTAAAGCTTTCTGAACCTTCAGAAAGAATATTTTCTGCATTGGTATCAATCATGAAGAGTTCACTGGCGGTACTGGTACCAAATCTCAACTGCGACTCACTACTCGAGCGCTCACGTAGGTACACAAGAACGTCTTTGGTTGTGTTTTCATCGAGTTGAACCGGCACATACACCAAAGGCCTTTTCTTACCACTCACGCTTAACATGCGAACTAATGGCAGTGTCATCTCTTTCTGCTTGCCATCGTTGTCGAACATATCAAACGTCACTTCACTGTTCTTCTTATCTACATCGATGTCTTTTGCATGAAGGATGCTGTAGCGATTTTTTAATGAGAAGGTCGCGTTCATCGCCATTCCAGAGATAGACACCACCTCTTTTCGGCCAACAACGGTCGCGTTTTCCTGCTCTTGCAAGTAGTCATAGCCCGCAAACACTAAAGCGTTGTCAGCAAGGAAGGTTTTACCAATCAACACTGGCGCAGAGAAATGGCTTCTGTCGGTCAGGTTAACATCGGTTTTTAGCTCTTGGTCTGCAATGGTGAGCGACATTTTTACGGTAGGACGAAGCAAAGGCGTGCTGCTAGTGCGACTGCGTATCATGCTGACACGCTCTAAAGGCGCTTCGATTAATACCATGTCTCCCGTGCGCGGGTTTTGAACCTTAAAAGACACCACAGCCTCATATTTCGCAAAGGCGCTGCCATCCCAATCATCGTAATCAACATCGGAATTGTTCAACAGGTCTTCGGTTAACGCCGCCATCAACTCTTTGTCTTTGAGGTTTTGGTAGTCGGCATTAGAGCTCTTCACATGAATGTCTTCCGCATGCATAGAAGTGGTTTCTGCACCGGTATCGATTTTACCAATGAAAGGAACGTCTTTTAGCCCTTGAACGCTAGATAGGTATACATTCTCTGTACGCCCTAATACCGCCTTACCATCAAGTTCGTAGGTCGGATTTTGAGTGGTGTGTGAAGTGTCTGTAGCCAAAGAATATTGTGAAAAAAGTAGAGTGCTTAAAAGAGTTAGAGCCAAAGGTATCTTTTTCATTAGTTGGTCCGTTGTGATCAGTTCACTAATAATACTGGCGATTCGGCAAATAGTTCCCCCACCAGCAATGGTTCTCACATAACGTTAACGCTATGAGTTTTTCGATGACAAACCGATGACTTTGCGCAGCATTCGCTTATCGATTATTGACCATTGGATACCCGATAACCTTTTCAATATGTGGTGTTCTATTGAAAAAATGAATACCAAAAAGGCCAACGACAAGCGCTGACCTTAGCTATTCAAAACACACCTGAAGCGAGTTTAACTTGCTAAAACACAAACGGTTCTAGATAAACATAGCACTAAAAAGTGCCGACTGTTTTCTTTGCACAGATAGCTCGAGCTTTTTCTGCTCCCTCGCCTTTATTCTGTTCAAAACATTGACGATAAGATTCGACGTAGCGCTCAAATAACACTTTGGCTTCAGGTTGTGCTTTAGAGAGCACTTGGTTAACGAACTTTCTTGAGCCGACCTCAAAGTGCTGAGTATCGATTGGGCTATTCCAATCCCCTCCCCAGATCATAAAGCCATGATGGGCAAAAAGCTCAACTACATCTTCTGCCATGCCACTACGTTCAATTTCATCACGCGCGCGAAAACGAGTACGATTCACATAGCGAGTCGCAGATTGTGAAGGCTTTACCGTGATTCTTCCGTTGTTATCGAACTCTAAGAAAGGATTTTGAACTGGGTTAATGTCTATCGCCACACCATAGGCATGTTTCGACCATCCCCCTCCTCCTGTAATAGGACGAGCATTAAACGCGCTGCTGTTGTTCGCATCCATTGAGGCGTTGTCGTCACCTCTGAATTCACGCATTAGGCGAGCGGAATGAAGAGGAAAATTGCGCTGTTTAAGCTCTGAAAAGATTTGTTCAACAGCTGGCGCAATAACATCAAGCACGATCATATTGCCCTGTTGCGTCTCCCCTTTGAAATTAATGAAATCGAAATCCACTTTAGATAACCGTTCACAACCAACAGGCGCACCGCTGCTCAATACATTGTTCTTTTTCATCATATCGCATTGCCATTGAGATATAGGCGCAACTTGAGCATAACTCGCAGCACTGAGCACAGTGGCCAGACAGCCGACAATAAAACGTTTCATATCAAAGACTCAAAATAATAAGAGTGGAAAGTAGCAGAAGTTGGAAAATAGCATATTAAGCCAAGTTGAGCGCACGATTTGTTAGCGCGCTTTATTCCAATAGACAATCTCTCTAACTCGTCCGTTCTGATCCTTGTCAGCTTCTCCACCAACATCAGAAAGTTCAGGTAAGGTCGATAATTGCGGAGCGTAATAGGCAACCAACATAAGTACAAAAGCATCGTAAATATCATCTATCGCGACGTCTTTACGCTTGGTGGTTGAAATGGCCAACGACAAGCCGTCACACCATTGAGGGGCAAGTTGCTGAATAATAGAAAGCCGTTCCTCTTTGCCTTCTTGTGTTCGTTTGGAAAACATCAGCGGTTCGCCTTTCAAAGCTGCAAACACCACCTCAGGGTGTGATTCCCTGATAGAAAGATTGGGATGAGTTTCAATGAGCTCATCAAGCTCGCGGATCTTGGGCACAATTCCCCAAGTCTGTTTAGAAAACTTCTTTTCAAGCTGCTCCACATTGGCATTACATCCCGCAATGTAATCGGTTTGGTAAACCGCCTCTCGGCACGGAACAGGAAAAACGGAAGAGCCACGCTTACTGGTGAGAAAGCGCCTTGCTGCTTTATCGCATAATCTATCCGGAGTCTGTGAATCGCTAAAACCAATAGGCATATCGATTAACGTTGTTGCTCCCGTAAGATCATCAACCAACTCATCGAGCGTGTTTACTACTTTGAACGTAGGTACCGCGTTATCAGAGATAATCCAAGCGATCCAACCGGCCTTGCAGCCATCAATTCCGATGTATTTCATTATGCTCTCGATTATTAGTTTGTTGAGGGTTATTTGGGATAACTAGCCCACTAAATGATCAGTGCCACTCACTAATCAGCAGTCTGCTTTTTACACCACGTACCTGCAAGCCCATTGCATCGAACACCTCTTCAAAGTCTCGACACTTCGCAGGGATGTTAGGTAACGAAAGAGCGGCTTCAGAAAAGAATTGTTGTTCAAAATGAGCCGAATCGCTCCACGCCAATTGCCACCATTCGAGAATACGAAACTTAGACGCTCGAAGTTTTTCAGCCGTAGGAACTTTGTCACTTTTGCTTAGGTTCTCTTTGCTTGTGGTCGGAAAGAGGTTCCACTTGTCGTTATTCGGCCAATAAGCAAAAGGCAAGCAGTGATCAACGTGATACTCATTTTTTAATGATTTTCCACTCCAGACACTGACAATATCGGCACGTTCAGATCTAAGTTGTTCGACACGTTTACGCACATCGCGAGTATCGTGGTTTTGATCGATCCATACCAAGCAGTCGTGATACGTCTGTAGTGAGATACTTCGCTGTCGGTTCAACTCGAAACGCTGCATCTCCATGACCCATTGATTCACCACCAGCGGTTCAATCCAAGAGTGGTAGATTCTAAAGCACTCCCACAGGCTTTCATCGAGAGTGAAATAGCCAAAGCTTTCTAAGAACTCACTATCAATGACCAGTGATTCTCGGCTCTTCCGTCGTTTCTGAGGTGGGTATATATCGAATAGTCGGTTGTCTTTCGAGCCTTGATAAATAAAAGTCACAGGCCCTGATTTAATGGTGCTGATCGTTTGTGAAAACAGCTTCTGTAGTGCCTTGGCTTCATCGCCGAGAAACATAGTGCCTATCGCTAGATCATCAGCACTGAGGTGTTTGAGTTTATTCCAACCATCCTCTTTTACAAATCCGAGGCCTTTACTCGTGTTGCTATTTTGCTGAATCCCAG
Source organism: Vibrio sp. 10N.237.312.B06 (assembly GCF_041464685.1). Taxonomy (NCBI): domain Bacteria; kingdom Pseudomonadati; phylum Pseudomonadota; class Gammaproteobacteria; order Vibrionales; family Vibrionaceae; genus Vibrio; species Vibrio sp. 10N.237.312.B06. The sequence goes on along the minus strand of NZ_JBFSPI010000001.1, from coordinate 48,464 downwards.
CGCCTTCTATATCGATATCAATCAAACGCTTAAACTGCCTTACCCAATACAGAGCAACTAAGCCCACTGGTAGAGAGATTTTCCCATCCGTTCGATCAATCACAGCGCCTGAATGAGCATCCGCAATTCTCAGTAAAGTTCTTAATAAGGCCAGCTTGTATGTGGCCGACTTGTTGTCATTCACAATAATGTGGCGCACCTTGTTCAAGTCGCCGGAGCCATCATCTGGTAATGTCATCACCACGGTTTGCCACCACACTTCACTGCGGTTCAATGTATCTTGGCTATCATCAACATGACGAACCAACAAGGCGCTGTTTTTTGATAAACGCTCGAGCTCTTCAACTGAGACTTCATAGCCTTGTCGACTGTCTTTAAACTCCCCATGACGCAAAGTAATCACCAACTTGCCATTTGGAGCCAGCAAGTTAGACAACTTTCTAAATGCACGCTCTCGATGAGACGGAGCAAGATGCATCCAAACCGCGCTCACCAATATCAAGTCAAAACGCATTCCGAGGTTTTCAGTACGGCTAAGCGAGGGAAGTGAATCATCAACCCAGGTTACACTTGGGCTTGTATATTTCGAGCCTTGTTCGCGTAATAAAGCACTTGGTTCTATCGCAATAACATCAGCTCCGGCTTTGTGCATCCATAGCGCATCACGACCACTTCCTGCACCAACATCTAGTACTTTATCGCCCTCTAAAGGCCAATAAGCTTGCCAGCTTTTATGTACCGTCTCGAACGTCACTGAGTTGTACTGCTGGCAAAGTGTGTGAGCATTTTTATCGTAAAAAGGAATCGATGAGGACATATGCACTATTGGGGTAAGGAGTCTATCTCAATAGTAATGGGGAGCTTAGGCGATTGCTAGCAAGTCATGTAAGTTCAGCCACACCAATCAATATTTATCGTTAGTGACTGTTTTATATCAATATCCACCTAATGAGCTCATCAGGCGAGTCACATCACGAATCAGTTTCGTCAGCAAAACAAAAACAAACAAGGTGCAAGCTGACGTGCGAACAGAGATAATTGTTTGAAGATGATTAACTCGCCTCAAGTACCTAACTGATAAAGACTAATGACCACATACTCACACATAGACACCCCGTTCAACCTGCGCCACACCTGTTGGTTTTGTGGTGAACCTTCCAATGATGTTGTTGAATTCCCTAAGACTGCACAAGCTATTGCCAAGATAGACTATTCTCCGATTGCACTGCCAGCTTGTAAGGAGTGTGCGAGAATTAACTATTCCAAGAGTCTGACTTCAATTTGGGCTGCGCGCGATCAGATAAAACACGCACTCATAGACAAGTACGCTAAGCACCTTGGCATCGGTGAGAACTGGACGGAGCAAGAGCTGATCGATTCTGATTTCTCGGGCTCGACGCTTGGCGGGTTTGGCCGTAGTGCTTGGAAGATGTATCAAATAGCCAAACAACGAGTCGATTATAAAGGCTGGCCTTTGTCGGTTGATGACATCCCACTTGAGGTATACGACGAAACCAGTGGCTTTGAGTTTGACGGTACTCGTTACGCATCAATCAATTCATGTATCGACTATTTCACCAAGGCTGCGGGCGTAGACAAAGAGCTGTTGTCGCAGCTTGTCGACATTGTTTCAACAGACCGTTTTAGCTACGCACTTCGAATCGCCAAGCTGAACAAGAATGTCTCTAATACCAAACGCTCAGAGATCATCGAAGAGGTGTTACAGCAGGAGTCCGAACAAGAAGAGATACAGCTTGAGCAAGCCAATTCACTGTTCAACCCAAATGTCGAAGAGGTCAGCATTTCAGGTTCGACGGCTCCGGTTTTCGCTATTCAATGGGCAATGATGAATAACGTTATAGATTTAGCTCACCTTTGCGCACTCGAAGATGATTATTTTGACTATTTCGAACATCTTGGTGGCCCTGCTGCTTTCATGTCTTATAACGGCCTACAGCTCTATTTAGAATCACGTCAAGATCCGGAATGGGTAGAAAAGTCGGATCCAAATAAACAGTATTGGTGAACATGCCTACCTACTGGTGAACACGTGTAAGCTCGATAACTGCGTCAAACACCCATTGTTAGTCCTTGTTTTATATAAAGATCTAAAAACAGTCCCCTAAAACAGTTAATTGTTGCAATTCGGTTAAATAGAGTGAAAACTTCAAGCATCTAAAACTATTTAATCACTGCAATCTTGTCGTGAGTAAGGAGTGAATTGTGCTTGCTGTTCTTCGTATTATTTTGGCGACGGTGTTTATTATTTTCACCACTCTATGTGCTTTTGGTTACTGCTTGTTTAGCCCAAAAAACCCAAAGCATGTGTACGTTTTTTGCCGTTGGTTCAACCAATTACAAAAACTCGTTGGGGTAAAGATCCTACAGAGAGGCCTAGATAATGCGCCGACACCAGAAAAGAGCGTCTACATATCTAACCACCAAAGCGTGTTGGACTTTGTGACCGCCCCAGGGATGTTAAGGCCTCGCACGGTTTCTTTAGGCAAACGCGATTTGTTGTACGTGCCCTTCTTTGGCCTGCTGTATTGGATCACCGGTAATATTTTAATTAACCGCGAAGACAAGTCCAAAGCACGCGATACCATCAAGCAAGTGGCGGAAGCGATTCACCAGCGAGATCTGTCGGTTTGGGTTTACCCTGAAGGAACGCGCAGTAAAGGGCGTGGACTACTGCCATTCAAGACGGGCGCTTTCCGAATGGCGATTGAAGCCGGTGTGCCTATCACCCCGATGTGTACCAGTACCACGCACAATAAAATTAACCTCAACCGAGTTAATAATGGCATTGTGATCACCGAGATGCTGGAGCCTATAGATGTCTCTGGATACAAGCTCAGCGACGCAAGAGAGTTAGCGAATCGCTGCCATGCCTTGATGGCTGAAAAAATCGCACAATTAGATGCCGAAGTGGCTCGTTTAGAAGCACAGAAAAACCCAGAGCTGGATTCAGACCGTTCTTCTACGAGCTAACTCGCAACGAACCCACTGAGTCATCGCTCAGTTACTTAAAAAGACACTCAACGATCGCAACTCTCATTGTTCTTGTTTTACTTGCTGGCGCTTATCCGCAAAATAAAAACAGGCGTTAATGGCTTTAAAGAGCAATGGGAGTAAACGATGGAAGTGATTCACCATGGCGGAAAACATACTGTCACAGGATCTTGTCACGAACTAAGAGATTCAGGCCAAGCGGTGCTCATCGACTGTGGCCTTTTTCAAGGTTCGGATGCACGTTCTCTTGATATTGAATTTGAAACTTCCCACCTCAACGCTCTGCTGCTGACCCATACCCACATTGATCATATTGGTCGATTACCTTGGTTACTCGCCAGTGGCTTTAACCAACCGATTTATTGCACTCAGGCGACGGCTGAACTCGCTCCTTTAATGATTGAAGACGGCCTAAAACTGCAAGGGCTCAGTCATAAACAATCTAAACTCATCCTTAAAAAAATTCATTCGTTGATTGCTCCCAAGCCTTACGGAGATTGGTTTCCCATCACGTCCACACAACAAAACAACGGAAAGGATCATCATAGGCCAAATACTCTGTATGCTCGTTTTCAACCTGCAGGGCATATCTTAGGTTCGGCCTATATAGAGATTAAGTTACCCAACCAAGAAGTAGTGGTCTTTTCAGGCGACTTGGGCCCTAGTAACACGCCACTGCTGCCGGATCCTAAACCACCACAACAAGCCGACTATCTGTTTATTGAGTCGACTTACGGCACTAGCACGCACGACGATATTGCTTCACGCTCTGAACGCCTCAAATCAATCATTGATCGTTCGTTACTCGATGGCGGCGTTATTCTAATTCCGGCTTTTAGCATCGGTCGAACACAGGAACTACTATTTGATATCGAACACCTAATTTTTGAGCATCAACTCAGCAGCGATATTCCTATCATCCTCGATTCGCCTATGGCAGAAAAGGTGACGCGATCCTACCGACGCTTTAAAGAGTTATGGGGGCAAGAAGCAAAGCAGCGTCTTGAACTGAAACGTCACCCACTCGCTTTTGAGCAGTGCATTACGGTTGATGGACATAGAATGCACAAGAAAATCGTTAACCGCCTCAAGTCGATAAAGAGGATCTCAATCGATTTATAGAGGGCATCGCGACTCCACCGAAAGAGGTGCATTTGATTCACGGTGAGCCAAATACTCAGTCTGAGTTCGCTAAAGAATTACAGGCGCGAGGGTTCGTGGTTGTTTGAAACAGGCATCAAACTAGCTACTTTCACTCAGTAAACATGAAGGCCAGAATTATCGAGCCTTCAAAGGCACAGTTTCTTAGGCCTGCGAGATCACTCGATGCAGGTGATATATTCCAATCAAATTCATCTCACCACTCATATATCAGACGTTCATGCTAAGCAATTTTCACCGCTGTTTTACGCAATTTAGTCTCTTGTGCACACCTACCCTTCTTCTGCGCACCTCCCCACCCTTTTGTATTAATCACTATTTATTCACTTTGCAAAACACCAGGCAAAACAACCTGTTGCATAACAAGTTAAATGGAACGATTATCGAATTAGCACTAAGCATTAACAAATACCCTCTATAACTTGCTTTATGTCACAGTAATCCCAATGCGCAGTTAAATAATTTAACACTCGGGTTACAAGTGAAGTATTGTGTTGTTCGAAAAACAATCATAAGCAAAACTAACAGGGAAAATACTCATGCAGTCGTTCGTTGATTTTTTGAATGGAATAATCTGGAGCCCAGTACTTATCTACCTATGTTTAGGTGCAGGTTTGTTCTACTCCATCATGACTCGATTTGTTCAAATCCGTCACTTCTTTGAAATGTGGCGCTTGCTACTTTCGGGTAAAAGCTCATCAAAAGGCATCTCGTCTTTCCAAGCTCTTGCCGTTTCGCTATCTGGCCGTGTAGGTACAGGTAACATTGCAGGTGTTGCTGCCGCTATCGGTTTCGGTGGCCCAGGTGCAGTATTCTGGATGTGGGTGGTAGCTTTCTTTGGCGCGGCGACTGCTTACGCAGAATCTACGCTGGCGCAAATCTATAAAGAAGAAGATGAAGGCCAGTTCCGTGGTGGTCCGGCTTACTACATTGAAAAAGCAATGGGTCAGAAGTGGTACGCATGGATCTTCGCTATCGCGACTATTTTTGCATGTGGTATTTTGCTTCCAGGTGTTCAGTCAAACAGTATAGGTAATGCTGTAGAAGCTGCATTTGGCTCAGGTGATATGATTGAAACAGCTATCGGTACATTCAGTTTCGCTAAAATTTTCACTGGTACTGTTGTTGCTATCATCCTTGCTTTCATCATCTTTGGTGGTGTTAAACGTATCGCGAACTTCACACAAATTGTCGTTCCATTCATGGCGTTGGCTTACATCATCATCGCATTCGTTATCATCCTACTAAACATCAGCCAAGTTCCTGTTGTTTTCGGAATGATTCTGGGTGATGCATTCACTCCTATGGCTGGCTTTGGTGCTGCAATCGGTTGGGGTGTTAAACGTGGTGTTTACTCAAACGAAGCAGGTCAAGGTACGGGTCCTCACGCGGCAGCTGCGGCAAGTGTTGATCACCCAGCTCAGCAAGGTTTGGTTCAAGCGTTCTCTATCTACATTGATACTCTTCTAGTATGTTCTGCTACAGCGTTCATGATCATCATCACTGGTGCTTACAACGTTCACGGCGGCGCTGAAGGTGTATTCCTTGTTCAGAACCTAGCAGCAAACATCGGTGCGAATGGTCCTGTATTTACACAGCTTGCTATTGAAAGTGCACTGCCAGGCATTGGTAAGCCGTTCATCGCATTTGCTCTGTTCTTCTTCGCATTTACAACGATTCTTGCTTACTACTACATCGCAGAAACGAATATTGCTTACCTACGTCGTACCATCAAGATCCCTGGCATGATGTTCGTACTTAAGCTTGTTCTTATCACTGCAGTTTTCTATGGCACCGTTAAAACAGCGAACCTTGCATGGGCAATGGGTGATGTGGGTGTTGGCTTGATGGCATGGTTAAACATCGTTGGTATTCTGATCATCTTCTTCATGTCTAAGCCTGCGCTTAAGGCTTTAGCAGACTACGAAGAACAACAGAAACAAGGTGTGACTGAGTACACATTCAACCCTGTAAAACTAGGCATTAAAGGTGCAACTTACTGGGAAGAGAAGTACAAGCGAAAAACAGGCAAGTCTCCTGAATCTGAAGTTGCAGACAGTAAACCTGTAGAGCAACCTTCAGCTTAAGCTTGACTTAGCAAATAGATCGCTTTAACTCGCGCTATTAATAACGCATAAAAAAGGGGTTAGCCATTTCGGCTAACCCCTTTTGTTTTGTTCATAAAAATCGCAGTTTATAACGAGCTCATTACTTATAACGAACTGACTGCTTATAACAAACTAACTGTTCCCAAGCTAGAGCGTTAAGCAGCGATCTCTTGAGCCGTCATTTGAGGCGCTTTTTTCTCACCGATTGGCAGTACTGTGCGGCCATATTCGTTGTTGATTACTTGTGCCATTGCAAAGTAGATAGCTGACGCACCACAGAAGATACCTTCAAAACCAGCGATAGTACCGATCAGTTCGCTGCCTGTGAAGTCACGAGCGGCAAGTAGGAAGAACAAAATAGTAAGTGAACCGAATACTACTTGTTTCGCTACTGGGTAGCATAGAGAACCAATGAACATGAAGCCAGTAAAGATGCCCCATAGTAGTAGGTACCAACCCATAAACGCTGCTGGACTTGCTGGTAGGCCCATGTAAGGCATTACGATTAAACCAACTAAAGATAACCAGAATAGACCGTAAGAAGTAAACGCAGTTGTACCGAACGTGTCACCACGTTTGAAACACATTGTGCCCACGATAACTTGGCTTAGACCACCGTAAAAAATACCCATAGCAAGAATCATTGAATCGATTGGAAAGAAACCTGCGTTATGGATATTAAGAAGTATAGTAGTCATACCGAAACCCATTAGGCCAAGTGGTGCCGGGTTCGCCAGTTTTGTTGACATTTTGCGCGCCTTTAAAAAAAGTTAATAAAATTTGTACGCAAATTTTAATCCGAACGGCATAAAAAGATAGATCGCTAAATCGCAATCTTAGATTGCATCGTTCGCCAGTTCGGCTTTCGTGATGATTTCAAGTATCTCGCCAACTCGTTTAGGGCTTAGTTCCATCAAGACCGCTTGAACCTCGGGCTTTACACACGCTAACCACTCTCCCGAAGGTTCTTGGTTAAACTTATCCATCGGGCCCATACTTTGGCTCCATGCACCACGGATATCAACCGTATCTTTGTGCCCATCGTTGGTCGTAAAATATGAAAACTCAAAGGTTGTCGCATCGACAGATGTGATTTGGCCAGATGCCCCCCACGGCGCAGAAAGTTCGATCATAGGACCGATAGGATAGCTTTCACCTTCAATTTCTACAGAAGTTGCTTCACCAATGTAAATTTGAGCGTTATTGGCTGACTCTGAGACAGTGAAAGGTAATGATGTTGATACAGAATTAGGACCTTGAGGCGCAGCTTGCTTTAATAAGAATTGAACGATTGACGGGTATGCATTAACAGCAGCATCAACTTCCCCAACAGACTCCATACAGCCTTCGTAATTCATAATGCCTGTACTATCGACACCTTTAATTAAAGCGCCTTCAAGTGTTTGAATAACATGGATTTGGTTACCTTGTTCCTCAATAGATGTGATTTGGCCTACAGGACTTTTTAAGACTTGATAACGCTGAGCAACAATACCTTCAGAGCTCGTTTCAAAACTCAAACTGCCATAATTACCCCATCCCAAACTTTGCTCGAGACCTGACTGCGGCGTACTGTTACACCCAGTAACTCCAGTTACCAATAACGCAAGAATAGATAGCTTTAACTTCATTTTAATTGCCCTGTAATCAAATTATTCACGAACACAGTTTATCGATAAATGGAAAGCACTACTGTAATAGAAAGTAAGGGAAGTGTCGTATAACTGTCACTGAACAAGCAAGCCTCTTATAACAGAGGCTTGCTTAGTTTAATTATTTACAGCTAATTTCATCCCAGAACCAGTTCGATTGAACAGGGCTTTCCCAGACACCTGGACCGTTTTTAGCTACGAAGCACTTGCCATTATGTGTCACCTTGTCGCCATTGCTCACTTGGCTAACACCCGCTTGCCATGTGATAAACACCGATGGATCAACAACGACAGGCGGATCTGTCACTACGGGTGGTGTTGGTTCACCCGCTACAAATTTCCAAGGGCCGCCATTGGCAGGATCATCCCCTTGAGTCCACCATTTAGCTTGGTAAGTCGCACCGTTGTGAGTGACTTGGTCGCCAGCATTGTAAACTTTACTCGCACTCCAACCGTTACCTCCGGGGTTAGTACCAGGGTCAACCGGATCAAGCTTATCGACCACTTTCACTTCAGGCCAACTCGCATGTGATCCATAAAAATTGGTCACACACTTCTCATAATCTCCGGCCACCAAGGCTGAATAAGCGGTTTGGAAACCAACAAGCTCACACTCAAATGAATAGCCTTCTGGGCGGTCTGCGTAGTATTTCCAGTTACCATCCCAGTTGGTGTACAACACATCAGTCGCACCATTCAAGTTCAAGCTTCCATAAGGCGTTTGCTGCCAGCATGTATTGGCTTCATCCGCTTCTACAGGGATCAGATAATGCGCAGCTAACCCTTCCCAATAACGAATTCGGTTAACTGGTTGGCCTTTGTCTTTGTTCTGCTCACCACACTCGATACCACCATTAATTACGTTGATTGTGGTACCAAACCCATAGCCAATTCCCGCATCCAACTCACGCTGAGAGGGTGTCCAAGTGCGGTCAATAACGTGCAGCATTGCTGGTTTAGGAGCTTGAGGTGTAAGGAAGAACCAGATAGCAGAAGCCAAGTTCAACCATGAATCAGCAACCAAACCTGGGTTATTCAATAGAACCGTCGCATCACCATCGAACATCACTTCCGAGAACGCACCGTAGTTAAAATGGTAAGAAAGCTGTTTAGCACCACGTCCAAAATAACCCTGACCTGCCGCACATGGCCATCGTGCATTCTGCCAATCGTTCTGGCCACAACCGGTGGTGTAACCCTCTTGGCCTTCAGACCAACCCATTTCACGAACATGCACCAGCGCTTGCTGCCACTCTTCTAGAGCTAATGGGTTATCAGAGGTGTTATCTATTGCGATGTGCCCACCTGTTTCTTGAGCGAAATGAGCAAAGGCCGTGATGATGGATTTTTTACAGATGGCGTCTGAATCTCGACCATCAGTGTACTCTCCACAGAAGGCTGGGAATTTTCCAATCGCGCGTAAGAAGCGAGTATAAGTGTACTCTGGTGCTGCCATCTGAGTGAGGAAGTCCCATTCAGATTGAGGGAATACACGCTCGACTCGTTTCACGTTTTCAGGATTCGAGGTTAAACCCGGCTCAATCGCTTCAACAATACTATTGGGACGAGTTTGTAATGCTTGTGACCAGATCGCATACATAGGATCGGATGTTTTCGCTTGTTCAGCAGCTTGTAATGCCGACTTTTCAACAAGGTAGCCATTCGGGTTTTGCGGATCAGGTTGAATGTTCAAAGACGCGTAACTGTGTGCTGCTAAAGTGCAGCCAACTACTGTCGCCAAATATTTGATTTTTAACATGATGGATTCTCTTATCTGTCCTTAATAAGTCCATCAAAGAGTATGTGGCGCATGGGAAATGAGCTAGTCGTTACCATGTGAATTTATAAAAAGTGCGAGTGACACTTTTATGTATCCTTCAACACAACAAAACGTCTCATTGTTTCTTGAGGTGATATCTAACTTCCAACGGATTTGGTTGCTCGTTGTAGATGTAAATCCTTAATCTCCTAAATAAAAAGAAAAAAGCCTCGAACAAAGTTCGAGGCTTAAGATCTTAATCAAAACTGGTTAAATCTCTAAGAGATTATTCCCACTCGATAGTTGCTGGTGGCTTACCAGAAATATCGTAAACAACACGTGAAATGCCGTTAACTTCGTTGATAATACGGTTAGATACCTTACCTAGGAAGTCGTATGGTAGGTGTGCCCAGTGAGCAGTCATAAAGTCGATAGTTTCTACGGCACGTAGAGATACAACCCAATCGTACTTACGGCCATCGCCCATTACGCCAACTGAACGCACTGGTAGGAATACCGTGAATGCTTGAGATACTTTGTGGTAAAGATCGGCAGCGTGAAGCTCTTCAATGAAGATAGCATCAGCACGACGCAGTAAATCACAGTACTCTTTCTTCACTTCACCAAGTACACGAACACCTAGACCTGGACCTGGGAATGGGTGGCGGTAAAGCATGTTGTATGGAAGACCAAGCTCTAGGCCGATCTTACGTACTTCATCTTTAAACAGCTCACGTAGAGGCTCAACAAGGCCCATTTCCATATCATCAGGAAGGCCACCAACGTTGTGGTGAGATTTGATTACGTGTGCTTTACCTGTCTTAGATGCTGCAGACTCGATTACGTCTGGGTAGATAGTACCCTGAGCAAGCCATTTAGCATTCTTCAGTTTCTTAGACTCTTCGTCGAAGATATCTACGAATACGTGACCGATGATCTTACGTTTCGCTTCTGGTTCAGCTTCGCCTTCCAGAGCGTCAAGGAAACGATCTTCCGCATCAACTTTAATGATGTTTAGGCCGAATTGGTCACCAAACATCTCCATAACCTGCTCACCTTCGTTTAAACGAAGAAGGCCGTTATCTACAAATACACATGTTAGTTTGTCGCCGATAGCGCGGTGAGCAAGCATTGCGACTACTGATGAATCAACACCACCAGAAAGACCAAGGATAACTTCGTCGTCACCTACTTGCTCTTTAATACGTGCAACTGCATCTTCAATGATAGATGCTGAAGTCCACAGACCTTCACAACCACACGCGTTAAGAACGAAGTTCTCAAGCATTTTTAGGCCGTTTTTAGTGTGCGTTACTTCTGGGTGGAATTGAACACCGTAGTATTTCTTCTCTTCGTTTGCCATTGCAGCGTATGGGCAAGTATCTGTCTCTGCGATTTTTGTGAAATCAGCAGGGATTTCAACCACTTTGTCACCATGGCTCATCCAAACATCTTGAGTTGTCTCAAGGTCGGCGAAAAGTGCAGATTCACCCGTCACTTGTACAGCCGCGTAGCCGAACTCACGCTCAGTAGACGTTGCTACTTTACCGCCAAGTTGCTCAGCCATCGTTTGCATGCCGTAGCAGATACCGAAGACAGGAACACCTGAATCAAATACGTACTGAGGTGCACGTGGAGAATTATCTTCCGTTACACTTTCAGGGCCACCAGATAGGATGATACCGTCTGGATTGAATTCACGAATATCCGCTTCTTCTACGTCCCAGCTCCAAAGTTCACAGTAAACACCGATCTCACGAATACGACGAGCTACTAGCTGTGTGTATTGAGAACCGAAGTCCAGAATTAGAATACGTTGGTCATGAATATTTTTAGTCATTGTAAGCAGTCTTATTGGCTATGTGATAAAACGGAGGCGAGTTTACTCACCTCTGATTAACTCTTCAAGAAATAAAGCAAACGTTTTCGTTGGTTATCTGTAACCTCGTGTTTTGAGAAAATCAGACTTTCTGCAAAACAGGCGGTAGATATAATACCAATCACAGTAAGTAAGTGTTCAGTAGTAGCGCTGGAAAAAAGCTTGAGAACAAGGCTGCTCTATTCAACAAAGAGTTCTGATAAGTAGTTATTCTACAATCAAAAATTCTAACGAAGTTATCGAGGTTTTTAACAAGCTAGGATGATCAGTTATTTACTACGATTGGTATATTAATGTGCCGACTAAATCAGCACATTATTCAAACGTTTGGACGTATTATTAACCTAAACGGTAGTTAGGTGCTTCTTTCGTGATTTGAACATCGTGTACGTGAGATTCTTTCATGCCCGCACCAGAGATACGAACAAACTCAGCTTTAGTACGCATATCTTCAACAGTTGCAGAACCCGTTAGGCCCATGCTTGAGCGTAAACCGCCCATCTGTTGGTGAACGATCTCTTTTAGACGACCTTTGTATGCGATACGACCTTCAATACCTTCTGGAACAAGCTTGTCTGCAGCGTTATCAGATTGGAAGTAACGGTCAGAAGAACCTTGAGACATAGCGCCAAGAGAACCCATACCACGGTAAGACTTGTAAGAACGACCGTTATAAAGGATAACTTCACCCGGAGCTTCTTCAGTACCTGCGAACATTGAACCAACCATCACACAAGATGCGCCAGCAACGATAGCTTTACAGATATCGCCAGAGAAGCGAATGCCGCCATCTGCGATTACTGGGATACCGTATTCATTTGCTACTTCAGCTGCGTCTGCGATTGCTGTTACTTGAGGAACACCAACACCAGTAACGATGCGAGTCGTACAGATTGAACCCGGGCCGATGCCCACTTTAACCGCACTAACACCCGCTTCGATAAGAGCACGAGCGCCAGCGCCAGTTGCTACGTTACCACCGATGATTTGTAGATCAGGGTATGCAGCACGCGTATCACGGATACGGTTAAGTACGCCTTCAGAGTGACCATGTGAAGAGTCGATAAGTAGAACGTCTACGCCAGCTTCAACAAGAGCAGCAACGCGCTCTTCGTTACCAGCACCAGCACCAACAGCTGCACCTACACGTAGGCTGCCGCGCTCATCTTTACAAGCGTTTGGTTTACGTTCTGCTTTATGGAAATCTTTCGCAGTGATCATTCCAGTTAGTTGGAAGTCATCATTTACAACAAGAACTTTTTCAACGCGCGCTTCATGCATTTTCTCTTGAACTTCTTCACGAGTTGCACCTTCTTTAACAGAAGCAAGGCGAGCTTTAGGCGTCATTACTACGTCAACTTTCTTAGAAAGGTCAGTCACAAAGCGAACGTCACGGCCAGTAATAATACCAACAAGTTCGTTTGTTTCAGTAACAACAGGGAAACCGGCGAAGCCGTGTTTTTGAGTAAGAGCTACAACATCAGCGATTGTCGCTTCAGGGTTTACAGTAACAGGGTGAGAAACTACACCTGCTTCGTAAATTTTAACCTGGCGAACCATTTCAGCTTGTTGTTCAATAGACATGTTCTTATGAATGAAGCCTATTCCGCCTTCTTGTGCCAGTGCAATCGCTAGGCGAGCTTCTGTCACAGTATCCATCGATGCAGAGATCATTGGGATGTTTAGGGAAATATTCTTCGTCAACTGAGTGCGAAGATCAGCTGTATTAGGGAGAACGGTGGAGTGTGCTGGCACTAGCAGTACGTCGTCGAATGTCAGCGCTTCTTTGGCAATTCTTAGCATTTGCAATATCTCACAATAATAGGAGTAAAAAGAAACAATCCAATCTCATCGTTTCGCCTAATGAGGGCAGCCAATTAAGGAAAATCAAACTGCATTTGGATTAGATATTGCGGACGGATTATACGGCCAACGAAATCGCTTGGCTACACATTTTTATACTTTTAATTTGCATTTACCCCCTTGCTATGTATTATATTGCCGCTATCTTCCATACTCACGCCCAGTGAGATTCCAAGAGAAAGACCTTCCTTCAAGGATAGATAGCGCTTCTATGACCAATCCAAACATCTTTACTGTTTCTCGCCTCAATTCAGAGGTTCGTCTCCTATTAGAAAACGAAATGGGAATAGTCTGGCTCGTTGGTGAAATCTCAAATTTCTCTGCACCTGTCTCTGGTCACTGGTACCTCACGCTTAAAGACTCTCGCGCTCAAGTTAAGTGCGCTATGTTTCGTGGCAATAACCGTCGTGTGACTTTTAAGCCTCAGAACGGTAATCAAGTGCTAGTTAAAGCGCGTCTGTCTCTTTATGAGCCACGCGGTGACTATCAACTGATCATCGAAAGCATGCAGCCAGAAGGTGACGGCAAGCTTCAGCAAGAGTTTGAAAAACTTAAGATGAACTTGGCGGCGGAAGGTTTATTTGCTCAGTCCAGTAAACAAATTCTTCCAGAACATCCTAAATGCGTCGGTGTTATCACCTCTAAAACAGGCGCAGCCCTCTTCGATATTCTCGATGTTCTCAAGAGACGCGATCCTTCATTGCCTATTGTGGTTTACCCAACCATGGTTCAAGGCGAAGAAGCGGCGATTCAGATCGCTCAAGCGATTGGGCGTGCCAATGAGCGTAACGAGTGTGATGTATTGATCGTTGGCCGTGGCGGCGGCTCATTAGAGGACTTATGGTGTTTCAATAACGAGATCGTTGCTCGCACCATTGCAGCAAGTCAGATCCCGATTATCAGCGCCGTTGGACACGAAGTTGATGTCACTATCGCCGATTTCGTCGCAGATATGCGAGCTCCAACGCCATCTGCAGCCGCTGAATTGGTTAGCCGTGACAACAGTCATAAAGAGCAAGCTTATGCCTCTAAACGTGCTCGCTTAGTCAGTGCGATTCGTCATGTGTTAATCAAACAAGCGCAATCAACTCAAACGTTGAAATACCGCTTAGAGAAACAACACCCGAGCTACCAACTGCAAAAGCAGAGTCAGCAGCTTGATGACTTAGACATGCGTTTGCGTCGTGGTATGACTCAATACCTAAAGCAGCATGCGCAGCGTGTTGAACGTAAGCAGCACCAACTTCAGCTGAACTCGCCAGTGAAACGCCTTGGTGAACAGAAACTGCATCTGCAACGTTCAGAGCAAAAGCTATTGGATGCAATGGATAAAACACTACTAACTACTCGCCACCAACTAGCCATGGCTGCCGAGAAGTTAGAAACAGTAAGTCCATTAGCAACCCTAAAACGTGGCTACAGTATTACCCATTCAGCATCGAGCAAGACCGTGTCATCGATTAACGACGTCGAAGTAGGCGAAGTGATCACCACTCAAGTTGAAGACGGTGTGATTGAGTCGCAAGTGACAACAAGAGTCGCCAAGAGCGAGCTCTAGGTTCATTAGATACAAAAAAGACCCAACACTTTAGTATTGAGTCTCTGGTATAACATCACCGATTGTCGTTCAAACCAAATAATTTAAGGCTATTCCGCTGGTTGGAATTCGAACTTTACTCTCGATTTAGATTTAAGCTCATTACACTCACCATTACAAAAATAGCTCGCTGCACCACAAGCTTGAAGCTTCTCAAGTTGGCTGCTGCACTCAGGGCAAAACCCAACCTTAGTAAAGTGTGCCTGACAACTTTCACAGTGATACTTTCCATCCCAACCTAGCTCTGATTGGCACTTAGGGCAGATATTTTCACTCATTAGCATTTCCTAACTCACTACTTTTTTACAATCTACTACTGCTAAGACTTAGCTTGCTTGATTTGGTACATGTTCTTATCAGCTTGTGCGATCAAGCCTTCCAATGACTCAGGATCTTTCTCATAAGAAAGTCCAACGCTGACAGAAAACTGAGTGCCATCGATATAGAGAGCTTGTTCCAAGGTTCTTTCTAAGCTTCGATAAAAGTTCAGCACACTTTCTTGATCATCAAAGCAAGAGAACACGACAAACTCATCGCCCCCATAGCGCCCTATCTTGGCACAGGCAGTAGTTGCCTCATCAAGCACTTTTGCAACGGCTAACAACACATCATCACCAAAGCTGTGGCCAAACGTATCGTTTATTGACTTAAATTTATCGACATCAACAAACAGGCATGCCATCACTTTTTCAGTAAAACAGCGGTTAGTTAACACCTGCTCGGCTTCTCTCAGCAATGCTCGGCGATTCAAACTGTGTGTTAGAGAGTCTCGATTGGCAAAAAAGTTGAGTTGATTCTCTAACTCATACTTCTCAAGCGCGACTGAATACAGAGAAGCCAATAACTCTAAGATCTCAAGTTCAAACTCATGAGGTTCAGAGATGTACTGACTGTAAATTGCGAAGGTACCCAATACGTGACCATGTGAAGAGATGATTGGCACTGACCAACATGCATGAAGGTTAGCCTGGTTGGTTAAGGCTAAGAAAGGAGTCCAATTCGGGTGTGCATTAATATTGGAGACCATGACAGCTTTCTTAAGTGCCGCCGCTTCGCCACAGGAACCAATTCCGGCACCAACCCCCACCCCTTCTATCTGCTGGTTATAAAAATCAGGCAAGTTTGGAGCATATTCTAAATGTAATGTATTCGATTCGGGGTTTAGCAATAGTATAGAGGCCATCCTTTGACCAAAAATCTGCTCGGTGAGTTGAATGATCTTACGATTTAATTCTTTGCGATCCAACCCAAGGGCAAGCTTTCGAAGCAAACTGTTTACTGCTCGGTGACCTTCTAATAAAAATTGTTGTTTCATTCACTAAAGCTTTCAATTATATGGTGGGAACAGCTTGTTCTTATGCAAGCCTATATACTGGTCAATATTAACACACTAAATTACCACAACACACCACCGAAGATCATAGGTTGATCTTTTGCTTTATCTACTTTGATCAGCGATCTACCCCAAAAAGAATATTTATATCACCACACACCGAAAGCATAAGTTACATATACTGCATTTCAATTTACAATGGAATATATAACTAGAAGTAAACCAATAAAACCAAAAATGCAGAACAATCTATTTTCTATCTTTAATTGAGATCATCGAGAGACACACGTCTGCATTTCGATATGTTGGTCATCTAATTGGGTTAACTTAACCGACAATGCCTTAAGTTCTGAAGTATTGTCGATGTGAGTACCACCACACGGAATAGACACTAAAGTCTCGTCATCTAGCTGCCATTCCCAGTAGCGAGAGTCTGTTAACGCCTCACCTTCTAGTCTCATCGTTACAAGAGTCGATTCAACAAGCCAGCCTGCAATCATCTGGTTGATGTCGGCCTCAATGCCATCAAGGTTCGTTAGCATGTCAGCAACGTTCAGACCGCGTTTCTTCAAGGTTTTACCTAAACGATACTTATCGGTACACAACTCTGGAGTAACAAAGCTAGTCACCTGTGCGTAGCTATTGAAGTCATAGCTGCCGAATGGATCTTTTCTGTCTGCATCTTTACGCCAGTAACTCTCAGCCAATACTTTATTCAACGCTAAGAAAGCAATATGTCCGGCACTATGACCGCGGCTCAAACTGGCTTGGTGCTCTTTATCAACCGACAACTCAATTTCATCGCCAATGTTAATCATAGAAGCTGATACAGGTAGTTGGTGGACAACCACAAACGCCCACCCTTCCGTATCACGCTTAACAGGGATATCTGCTGCAATATAAAGATTTCCAGTAGATTGCTCTATTGCACCAACAAGGCAATCTTCAACAATATACTGTTCACCACCTACGCTGACAAAACCTCGGTCTGCTGGGTGATCGGGCCAAATATGACTCACTGGGTGGAAAGGTGTCACGTCAGTGATCAAGTGAGTTTTGCTGTCGTCACTTTCAACGTACACCGCTTTTGCATTGAGCAGCCAAGTTTGATGACAAAATTGAGTGATGGTTGGTGTGATTGCTGACGCTGGTGTAATCAAATCGCTAGTGGTCATATCATTCTTCTTTTGGAATCTAATCTAAGTCGCTAGCTGATAACGGAATCAAAGACTCGATTATCAGATAACGTGAATTTTACTTAAAAAAATACCCGAGACAGGCTCGGGTATCAAATCTATTGGAAAGGTTTACTTACGACCTTTAACCATGCTCATCATACGTTTACGTTTACGTTCTTGAGAAATTGTCAGCTTGTTAGTCTTAGCTTCAAATGGGTTCTCGCTGTTCTGGAATTGAATGCGAATAGGTGTACCCATAATTTCTAGTGAACGACGGTAGTAGTTCATCAAGAATCGTTTGTATGAATCTGGCAAGTTACGTACTTGGTTACCGTGGATAACGATAATCGGTGGGTTGTAGCCACCAGCGTGCGCGTATTTCAATTTAACACGACGGCCACGAACCATAGGTGGTTGGTGATCATCAGTCGCCATCTTCATGATACGAGTAAGTACAGAAGTACCAACACGAGTCGTTGCTGACTTATAAGCTTCTTGAACAGACTCAAACAAGTGACCAACACCAGTACCGTGAAGTGCAGAGATAAAGTGAATACGTGCGAAATCAACGAAACCTAAACGACGGTCTAGTTCTTTCTTAACACGATCTTTAACGTCGTTATCTAGGCCATCCCACTTGTTTACGGCAATAACAATTGAACGACCTGCATTCAACGCAAAGCCTAACAAGCTTAGATCTTGATCTGAGATGTTCTCGCGAGCATCGATAAGCAGTAATACAACGTTAGCATCTTCAATCGCTTTCAGTGTTTTAACCACTGAGAACTTCTCAACTGTTTCATTGATATTTTTACGGCGACGAACACCCGCAGTATCAATCAGAACGTATTCACGCTCATCACGCTGCATCGGAATGTAGATAGAGTCACGAGTTGTACCAGGCATATCGTAAACAACAACACGTTCTTCACCAAGAATACGGTTAGTTAGTGTTGATTTACCTACGTTAGGACGACCAATGATCGCTAGCTTAATCGGTTGATCTTGAAGGCGCTTGAATTCTTCTTCCGCTTCTTCTTCAGTGAAATCAACTTGCTCTTCTTCTTCGTCTTCAAATTCAGTCAAATCGCTTACTTCGCCACTCTCAGCTTTTAACGCTTCAGCGAATGGGTTTAGAGCAAGATCAATCAACGCTGTTACACCACGACCGTGCGCTGCAGCGATTTGGTACATGTCTTCTACGCCTAGTTGCCAGAAATCAGCACTTGCAGCATCAGGGTCGATACCATCAACCTTGTTTACTACTAGCATTGAAGGCTTTTCTAGTTGACGAAGGTGCTTAGCAATAGCTACGTCTGAAGGTGTTAGACCCGCACGGCCATCTACCATAAATAGAACGACATCAGCTTCATCAATCGCCGCTAGCGACTGTTCAGCCATTTTAGTTTCAACACCTTCTTCGGTACCGTCGATACCACCAGTGTCGATAACAATAAAGTCATGCTCGCTAAAATGAGCATGACCGTATTTACGGTCACGCGTTAAGCCAGGGAAATCCGCAACCAATGCATCACGAGTTCGAGTCAATCGGTTAAATAACGTAGATTTACCTACGTTCGGACGCCCTACTAGAGCAACAACAGGTACCATAACAACCTCTACAATTTCTTCTCTAAATGTAGTTATAGGTAAGCACTTGATCGCAAGTTTAAACTCTTACCTATAACCACACGGTTTATTAATTTATAACAACAAAACGGCTCCTAGCTGTTACCAACCAGGAGCCGACTGTGAATTATATCACGCTTTTATTGGCTAATCGTTAGTTTCTTTACATCGCCATTGCGAGTCGTCACTAAGTAGCCTTCAGGCATTTCAATTGGCGCAACCGCAAAGCCGCTATCATCGACCAACTGTTGAGCAACAAACTCACCCGATGAACGATCTAACCAGTGCAGATAACCTTCAGTATCACCAACAACTACATAACCATTAATAATAGCAGGAGCTGTCAGTAAGCGGTTTTCTAACAATGGAGTGCTCCAAAGTTCAGTACCACTACGCGCATCAACCGCAACCACATGGTCTTTGTCAGTCACAACGAACAAACGGCTGCCATCACTTGCTAAATCAATCGCTGACGAGTAGTTACGTTTCCAAACTGGCTTACCAGAACGAAGATCGATAGCAATCAGCTGACCATTGATACCTACGGTATACAGGGTGCCACCAAGAACAATTGGAGATGCATCCACATCAACTAAACGATCAATTTCCGTTGCGCCTTTTGGCGTACCTACTGGCTGTTGCCAAATAAGCTGACCACGATCAACGATAGCTGCGGCTAAACGACCATTTGCCGTACCCCAGAATACACCACCTGAAACCGCAACAGGTGAGCTATCGCCACGAAGTGTTAGGCTTGGTACTTCTGTACTGATGGTCCATTTTTGCTCACCGCTTTCTTGATCTAACGCGGTCAACATGCCACGACTGGTATGAACAATAACCATGTTGCTTTCAGTTGCAGGGGATGCAAGCACCTCACCATTCACTGATACACGCCACAGCTCTTCACCGGTTGATTCATCCAGCGCGATCACTTCGCCATTTTCAGAACCAACAAATACCTTACCGTAAGCTGCCGTTAAGCCACCCGATAAACGAGCCAGTACTTCTTTCTCAAGATCGACTTTCCAAAGCTCTTTACCTGTTTCAGGGTCAAGCGCTTTAACCATACCTTCACGGCTTGCAACAAATACTTTGTCGTAAGCCAATTCTGGCGTTAGTTTTGAAAAGTAGTGACCAACACCATCACCAACCGACGTAGACCATTCCTGGCTAGGAGTAAACTCGCTGTTTACCGTTGGTACTGGTGCCATGATTACGGTGTCTTCTTCACTTGCACAGCCCGCTAGCAGGCCAAGAGCAACCGCACACAACGCCGCTTTTGGAAACATCTTCTTCATTCAAAGCGCCTTATTTAGCTAGGTCGTCAAGTTTGATTTGAAGCGTTTGGCTCGCATCAGCAGCTTGTTGAGCTTCAGAGTAAGCACTGTAAGCTGCATCTGTGTCGCCTTTACGAAGTGAGATATCACCACGCAGTTCAGCAACACGGCCACTCCAAGATTCGTCAGTCATCGCTTCAAGATCAGTCAATGCTGCGTCAAATTCACCTTGCTCAGCTTTGATACGAGCAACACGGTAAGTAAGTAGTGGTGCTAATGCCGCGTCCTTAGTTGCCGATTTTGCCCACTCAAGCTGTTCAAGTGCTGCTGCAAGGTCACCCGCTTGAACTTGCGCTTTAGCTAATTGCATAGCAGCAAGAACAGAATATTCAGCGTCTTTGTTTGCGTCGATGAAAGCTTGAATATCAGATTGAGCATCAACGCCCTTAGTATCAAGAGCTGAAATTACAGAGGTGTAGCTTTCTGAAGCTGCTTCACGCGCTTCAACGACTGAGTCTTGGTAATAGCGCCAACCGAATAGACCACCTAAACCAATAACCGCACCAAAGATTACGGCTTTACCGTTCTCTTTCCACCAATCTTTAATGGCTTCAACTTGTTGCTCTTCGCTATCGTAAAGTTCCACTTCCTGTCCTCTTTAATTCTTTAAACGCCAGCATAGTGCTGACGTTAGTATTCATTATGAGCGTTTGCTCAATGGCTTAGATTAACGCAGCAACTTTCTCTGCAACTTCCGTTTGAGACACGGTTTGTTGCTCGCCACCAACCAAATCTTTTAGCACAACTGTATTGTCAGCAACTTCGTTCTCACCAAGTACTAGCGCCACAACAGCACCTACTTTATCAGCTCGTTTGAATTGCTTCTTGAAGTTACCACCACCGAAGTGGCTCATCACACGTACGCCTTCAACGTTATCGCGTAATTGATTCGCTAACTGCATACCCGCGATCATAGTACCTTCGCCAGCAGCAACCATGTATACGTCAACGCTACGGCGAACTTCTGTAAGCTCTAGCGTTTCCATCATAAGAACTAGACGCTCTAAGCCCATAGCGAAGCCAACCGCATTGGTTGCTTTGCCGCCTAGTTGTTCAACAAGACCATCGTAACGGCCACCGCCACATACTGTACCTTGAGCCCCAAGGCTGTCAGTGATCCACTCAAATACGGTACGGTTGTAGTAATCTAGACCACGCACTAGACGCTCATTAACTTGGTATTCGATACCAACAGCGTCAAGAAGTTCACACAAACCAGCAAAATGTTGCTTCGATTCTTCACCTAAATATTCAGATAGTCGAGGTGCGTCACCTAAGATAGCTTGAACATCCGGGTTCTTAGTATCAAGTACGCGTAGAGGGTTGGTGTGCATACGACGTTTACAGTCTTCATCTAGCACATCAATGTGTTGCTCAAGGAAAGCCACTAACGCAGTGCGGTAGCTTACGCGATCTTCTTGAGAACCAATTGAGTTCAGCTCTAAGCGAACGTGTTTATCGATGCCTAGCTCACGCCATAGATGTGCTGTCATCATAATAAGTTCAGCGTCTACGTCTGGACCGTCTAGACCAAACACTTCAACGCCACATTGGTGGAATTGACGGTAACGACCTTTTTGAGGGCGCTCATGACGGAACATTGGCCCCATGTACCATAGGCGCTGTTCATCACGGTTGATAAGGCTGTTTTGAATACATGAACGTACACAACCTGCTGTACCTTCTGGACGCAGCGTTAGACTGTCACCATTGCGGTCATCAAAGGTGTACATCTCTTTAGAAACAACGTCTGTCTCTTCACCAACCGCACGGCTAAATAGGTTTGTTTCTTCAACGATAGGCATACGTACTTCGTTGTAACCGTATGCGCTCACCACACTTTTAACTGCGCTTTCTACTTTCTGCCACAGTGGTGATTGAGTTGGAAGGCAGTCGTTCATGCCTCGAATTGCTTGGATATTTTTAGCCACAGTATTTATTCCGTAATTTCTCACGACCAGGTATCAGTGCGAATAGACAATCACACCCCATCGCGTTGTATTAATCTTCTAAGTTTTCTACATCAATGCGATTTGCTTTATCAAGCACTGATGCTTTTGCACGAATCTTAGCTTCAAGTTTGTCGACAAGATCATCGTTGTCGAAGCGCTCTTTCTGACGCTTACCGTCTTCGTAGAAGGCACTCTTACGTGCACTACCGGCTAAACCTAAGTGAGACACTTCAGCTTCACCAGGGCCATTAACCACACAACCGATGATTGAGACATCCATTGGAGTAATCACGTCTTCTAGGCGCTCTTCAAGGGCATTAACGGTGTTAATAACATCGAACTCTTGACGAGAACAGCTCGGGCACGCAATGAAGTTGATGCCACGCGAGCGAATGCGCAAAGATTTAAGAATATCAAAGCCAACTTTGATCTCTTCAACGGGATCAGCCGCTAACGAGATACGCAGCGTATCGCCGATACCTTCAGAGAGAAGCATGCCTAAACCTACCGCTGACTTCACAGAACCTGCACGCGCACCACCCGCTTCGGTAATGCCAAGGTGAAGAGGTTGATCAATCTGCTTAGCAAGCAAACGGTAAGAACCGACGGCTAGGAATACATCAGACGCCTTAACGCTGACTTTAAATTGATCAAAGTTCAAACGGTCTAGGATGTCGACGTGACGCATTGCAGATTCAACAAGCGCTTCTGCTGTAGGCTCTGTGTATTTCTCTTGGATCTCTTTTTCAAGAGAACCGCCGTTAACACCAATACGAATCGGGATATTCATATCACGAGCACAATCCACAACAGAGCGAATGCGGCTTTCGTTACCGATGTTACCTGGGTTGATACGCAGACAGTCAACGCCGTATTCAGCCACTTTAAGTGCGATACGGTAGTCGAAGTGAATATCAGCAACCAAAGGAACAGAGACCTGCTGCTTGATTAGCTTAAAGGCTTCAGCTGCATCCATAGTCGGTACAGATACGCGAACGATATCAGCGCCAACTTTTTCCAGAGCTCTAATTTGAGCAACGGTCGCGGCTACATCTGTTGTTCTTGTGTTGGTCATGGATTGCACAGCAATTGGTGCACCATCACCGATCGGCACATCACCCACATAAATACGGGTTGATTTGCGACGAATAATAGGAGATTCGTGTTGCATATTAACTCTAAGGTAAGGTTATTCTAGCTACTTTGCCTGAAGTATACCCAGAAAGGTCGACAGGTTCACTTGCAAATGTCATCGATACGCCCTCTGGCGCACCTAGAATCACTTTATATGGCGCAGTTCCTGATAGATTTAACGACTGACCTGCTTTTTTGATGCCAGTCGACAAGGTTTTGCCCGAAGCATCTTTCACTTGGATCCAGCAATCAGCAGAGAACTGCATCACTAACTCGTTAATCACAGCTTCAGGCGCAGTGCTTGCTTCAACAGCTTCTGCATTAGCAGCAACTTCAGCAGTTGGTTCTGTCTCTGTTGCTTGCTGTGCAGTAGTTTCGTCAGTTGAAGTAACAGAATCTTCCGCATCGCTTATCGCAGCAAGGTCATCAGTATCTTCAACTACAGAAGTACCCTCTTCATTTTGTTCAGCTTCAATCACTTCTAAAGAGGTGAATTCAGGGGCAAGTGATTCTTCTACAGCTAGCTCTTCTGAGCTTTCAGTATTAGCTAAAGATTGAGATAGGGTGTCTTGTTGTTGGTTCTGCCACCACCACAGTGAGGAGATACCCGCAATTACCGCAAAAATGCTCCAAGTAAGGATCATAATACGGCTGTTGTGCTTCTCGGTTTTAGTCTTACGAGAAAAGCTCAACATTTCTTGTTCTTGATGTTGAGCGTCACCAGCATGATGGAGTGCGCTCAATACGACCTTTTCGTCAAGATTGACGTATTTCGCGTATGAACGAATGTAGCCACGCATAAAGGTGGCAACTTGATCTGACTCGAATTGGTTTTCTTCAATTTGTTGGATCAGCGTAACGCGCAGCTTTAAACGATCAGAAATCTGCTTTTGTGTTAAACCAAGAGATTCTCGTTTATTTTTAAGCAGCGTTCCCGCTTCGATTTCTGGAGCGACAGTTTCTTTTGTTTGTGTTTCGTGTTCTGTGTTCATAGAGAGTGAACTTCTAAAGTATTATCGCAGGTTGATGAGAGCATTTTTATTGTCGTTTAAGCTCAATCTAACAACCCACTTTATGTGGAATTTTTCCTGTTATCTAAATCATCAACCCTTAAAGACGAACATCACCCATTGACTATGGATGACCTTCTCAGGAAGCTAGTTTATCAAGTAGCCAACCTAAATAGACACATTGACGATTATCGGGTAACAAGCGAGCACTTAAATTAATTTAAGATGAGTTAATCATAAGCTAATGCCATTGCAAGGCAAAAACACTTTAAACAAAATTTACCGTCAGCTCATGGTTTTGTCCAAAATTTGACGAAAAATGTAAGAAAGCATGGGGAAAAAATCCAATTATTGGAAATTCACCTTCCAGAAAAGCAACAAGCCAGAAGGAATCCTTCTGGCTTGTTTAGATCTAAATGGTATTTAAACCGCTTTTACTTGAATCACATCACCTGCGATCAAGTTAGCTTCAGAGGCGGCTTTCAGCATTTTAGTACGCTTGGTTCTATCAATAACATCACCAACCAGCTGACCACATGCGGCATCAATATCATCACCACGAGTTTTACGAACCGTAACTGTGTAGTTGTATTCCATCAGCGTTTTTTGGAAGCGATCAATACGAGAGTTGCTTGGCTTCTTATAAGGCGACCCCGGATAAGGGTTAAATGGAATCAAGTTGATCTTACAAGGCGTATCTTTCATTAGCTCAGCAAGTTCACGAGCGTGGTCCATATCATCATTCACATGATCCAATAGAACGTACTCAACCGTTACTTTGCCGCGGTTAGCATTTGAAGAAGCAATGTAGCGACGAACCGATGCTAGGAAGTCTTGGATATCCCAACGGTCGTTGATTGGCATGATTTGGCTACGTAGTGCATCGTTTGGTGCGTGTAGAGAAATCGCCAGAGCTACATCGATGTTATCTGTCATCTGATCAAGACCAGAAACAACACCAGATGTTGATACTGTTACACGACGCTTAGACAGTGAGAAACCCAGATCATCAAGCATCAGCTCCAATGATGGAATTAGGTTCTTCATGTTCAATAGAGGTTCACCCATACCCATCATTACGACGTTAGTAATTGGACGACGACCCGTTTCTTTCTCTAAACCGATTTCACGTGCTGCACGCCAGATTTGACCAACGATCTCTGAAACTTTCAGGTTACGGTTGAAGCCTTGTTGAGCCGTAGAGCAGAATTTACATTCAAGCGCACAACCTACTTGCGAAGATACACATAGCGTCGCACGATCACCATCTGGGATGTATACAGTCTCAACGTCTTGGTCACCAACGCTCATCGCCCATTTAATGGTGCCATCCGCAGAGTGCTGAGCTTCAGAAACGATAGGTGCAACAATCTCACAGCGATGCAGCAGTTTCTCACGTAACTTTTTGTTGATGTTGTTCATTTGTTCGAAGTCATCGACACCGAAGTGATAAATCCACTTCATCACTTGCTCTGCTCGAAACGCTTTCTCATTCAGTTCTTCTGTGAAAAATTTACGAAGACCTTTACGATCAAAATCGAGTAGATTGACTTTAGCTGTGGTCATGATGCCTCTCAATGACGGAACAATAATTAAGGGCGCGAATTGTACAGCCTTTACGCAACTTCAACAAGCACTGTAAAACCTTGTGTTTACTAAGACATTCAAACTTAAGTGATTAAAATTTACACAGCCAAATTTACCTGCTTAAGTTTGGCCAATTCAAAGAGAGATTCCCGATTACGCTCCTCCGTCGCTTTCGGGAATGACGGGCTTTAACCACCTAATACTCGCGCCCTCTCCGACCTCCTACTAACGCTGCTCGTTATCTTCGCAGCCTTACAACTAACGCGACTTGTTCGTCATTCCAGAACCGAGGAACGAGGTATCTGGAATCTCCGACAGCACACTGAGACTCCCAACAGCTTCCCTCGTCACTACCGAAAAAACACTAGAGCTCACCAGAAACGAAAAAGGCTTCACCGAAGTGAAGCCTTTATTGAGACTTGCTGTTGTCTGCTTATTCAGCTGGACGCGGGCAAATTTCAGATTCTGGGAAGAAGAATTCGATTTCGCGAGCCGCAGATTCAGGGCTATCGCTGCCGTGTACTGAGTTGTAACGCATGCTGATAGCGTAGTCAGCACGGATAGTGCCGCATGCTGCTTCTTCTGGGTTTGTTTTGCCCATCAATTCACGGTAACGAGCAATCGCGTTTTCGCCTTCAAGTACTTGAACCATGATAGGACCAGAAGTCATAAACTCTTTAAGAGCCGGAAAGAATTCTTTGCCTTCGTGTTCTGCGTAGAAGCCACTTGCTTGTTCTTCAGTAAGACGAACCATTTTAGCAGCAATAATTTCTAGGCCTGCCTTTTCGATGCGGTGGTAGATTTCACCGACAAGGTTACGCTTAACTGCATCCGGCTTAACAATTGAGAACGTTCTTTCTAGAGCCATAGGGATTCCTTCACTTCATTTTTTTGTTATTAAATACTGAAATTACTAAGATCATTCGATCTGAGTTTATGAATAAGCGGTATCGAAATACCGCTCACTCTTATTATTATTTTGCTTGGTCGATAAGAAGACGAGCCAGTGTACGAACACCCATACCAGTCGCGCCTGCAGCCCACTTATCACTTGATGACTTGCGGTAAGTACCCGCGCAATCCATGTGAATCCAACCTTTTTTGTAGTCATCTACAAAGTAAGAAAGGAACGCAGCAGCGGTACTTGCACCCGGTGTGTAATCACCAGAGCTGATATTTGAAAGATCAGCAAAGTTTGAAGGCAACATACCACGGTGGAAGTCAGCAAGAGGCAATGGCCATAGGCCTTCTTTCTCTTGGTTAGCAGCTGTTAGTGCTTGGTGAGATAACTCATCATCGAAGCTCAATAGTGCGTGGTAGTCGTTACCTAATGCATTTTTAGCCGCGCCAGTTAGCGTTGCACAGTCGATGATTAACTCAGGATTCTGAGCACTTGCGAACATCAGGCCATCAGCCAAAACTAAACGACCTTCCGCATCGGTATTCATGATCTCGACAGTCTTACCATTTTTGTAAGTAATGATGTCGCCAAGCTTCAATGCACGACCAGAGATCATGTTCTCTGCACAACATAGGATAAGCTTAATACGCTTGTTTAGGCCGCGTTCAATCGCTAGACCTAAACCACCGGTAATAGTCGCTGCGCCACCCATGTCAGCCTTCATTGCTGTCATGAATTGACCTGGCTTTATGCTGTAACCGCCTGAGTCGAAAGTGATACCTTTACCCACAAGACAAGCAAACACGGGTGCGTTTTCATCGCCTGTTGGGTTGAAGTCCAGTTGAAGCATTGCTGAAGTACGTTCAGAGCCGCGACCTACCGCGTAGATGCCTTCCCAACCTTCAGTTAGGAGATCTTTGTCTTTAACGATTTTCGCTTTAACAGTGCCTGCTGGTGCCACTGACTTGATGTATTCAGCTGCCATTGTCGCTAATTGACGAGGGGCAACTTCTTCAGCCGTTTTGTTGATGATGTCACGCGTCCAATCTGTCGCGCGGATACGTGCTTCTAATTCAACTTGATCAGCTTCGGCTAGAGCATCCCACTCCAATGCATTCTTTTTCTTTGGTCCACGGTAGCCTTGGTAAAAAGCCCAAACGCTTTCTAGATCCCAGCCTTCACCGCTAAGTGCAACCAGTGCGATACCTTGTCCGTCAAGCGTACGACCAGCACGTTGAACCGCACCTAAATCGTGGCCTTCACCAATGTGAATTGTCGCTCCCGCTTCCGAAAACGATAAGATAGCTCTTGCTCCCCACTGAGGCTGGGCAGCTTCTTGACTTAAAAATACTGACATCTGTGTAGACATGATTTCTCCTTGTCTTTGAACCACGTTGAGTGAGTGATTCTGATTATTTTTTATTAGCGCTCTGATGTTAGCATTATGTAGAAGTAAAATGTCATTTTGATAAAAAAACGGACCATAAGGTCCGCTTTTTTTAGTAAGAATTGTTAACTTGGCTGTGTTTATATTGGATAAATTCCAACCAACAGCCAAATTATAGAACAAGAGGGTTAGTCCATCTCATCCATCCAGCATAAAATAATGGCCTCTAGAATTTTCTCATTCGAGTGATTCGGCTCATCATCAAAATCTTCAAGATCTAACACCCATTGATGCAAGTCCGTGAAGCGTACTGTTTTAGGATCGGTATCTGGGTATAAATCACATAGTTCAATCGCAATATCTCGCGAATCAATCCATTTCAAACTCATAACATTTCCTTATCTTTATCAGCGACGATTTGTCATCTTAGTGACTTATATTCTACGCCAGTTTTACTAACACGTTTAGTCGAGCTGAGTTCTTAGTGCTCTTCAGAAGCTAAGTTCAGTGTGTACTTTGGAATCTCTACAACAAGATCCGAATCAGCTACTTTAGCTTGGCAACCAAGGCGAGATTCCATCTCTAAACCCCATGCTTTATCTAGCATGTCGTCTTCTAGGTCATCACTCTCTTCTAAAGAGTCGAAACCTTCACGAATCACGACGTGACATGTAGTACATGCACACGACTTCTCACATGCGTGTTCAATACCAATACCGGCCTTCAATGCAACATCAAGAACCGTCTCACCAGTTTTTGCTTCTAAAACAGCGCCTTCTGGACATAGATCTTCGTGAGGTAAAACAATAATCTTTGGCATGTTTATCTATTCTCTAACTATTAAATATTATCGACTGACTGACCTGACAGTGCAGCTCGAATTGATTTATCCATACGACGAGAAGCAAAGTCTTGGCTCGCTTTGTCGGTATTCTTAATTTCTAGTTCGATGGCATCAGCACTTTCGCCATTGCGCACTTCAATCAGTGCTTCAATAGCTTGTAGAAGGTGCTGCTTTTCTTGCTCATCAAGCAGCTCATCGCCATCAGCTTGCATTGCTGCAATAAGGCCTTCGATAACACGATCTGCTTCTACACGTTGCTCAGCGAGAGCACGCGCTTGCATGTCTTCTTTAGCAAACGTCATCGAATCTTTCAGCATGCTCGCCACTTCATTATCGCTTAAGCCGTAAGACGGTTTAACCTGAATTTCAGCTTGAACACCTGTGCTCTTCTCCATAGCAGTAACCGATAGCAGGCCATCCGCGTCTACTTGGTAAGTCACACGAATATGCGCCGCACCAGCCGCCATTGGTGGAATACCTTTTAGAGCAAAACGAGCCAATGAACGACAGTCATCAACCATCTCACGTTCGCCTTGCACGGTGTGCACTGTCATTGCAGTTTGACCGTCTTTGAACGTGGTAAATTCTTGTGCGCGAGCAACAGGGATAGTGGTATTGCGTGGAATGATCTTTTCGACCAAGCCACCCATCGTTTCGATACCTAGGGAAAGAGGAATAACATCAAGCAGCAGCATTTCAGAGTCAGGCTTGTTACCGACTAAGATATCCGCTTGGATAGAAGCACCAATCGCAACCACTTCATCTGGGTTAATGCTGGTTAATGGCGTACGACCAAAAAAGTCACCCACCATTTCACGGACAAGCAATGTACGAGTTGAACCGCCGACCATCACGACTTCTAGAACAT
This sequence comes from Vibrio sp. 10N.237.312.B06, assembly GCF_041464685.1. Lineage (NCBI taxonomy): Bacteria > Pseudomonadati > Pseudomonadota > Gammaproteobacteria > Vibrionales > Vibrionaceae > Vibrio > Vibrio sp. 10N.237.312.B06. The sequence goes on along the minus strand of NZ_JBFSPI010000001.1, from coordinate 18,270 downwards.
CATCCGCGTCAACTTCGGCATCTTTCAATGCACGACGGCACGAAAGCAGTGTTTTCTTAACCAGTGGCTTAATGATGTCTTCAAACTCTTCACGAGTTAATGAACCAGCCCAACCCAACACTTCAACATTAACGCTTTCAGCTTCAGATAAGCCAATCTTCGCTTCTGTTGCTGCATCTAGAAGAATACGATTCTGTTCTGCGGTTAGCTCTGATAAGCCCATTTGCTCTTGGAAGTGCTCTGCGATCAAGTGGTCAAAGTCGTCTCCGCCTAATGCAGAGTCGCCACCCGTTGCTAATACTTCAAAAACACCTTTAGACAGGCGTAAGATAGAGATATCAAACGTGCCACCGCCAAGATCATAAACCGCAATCACCCCTTCTTTACCTGAATCCAGACCGTAAGCAATCGCTGCCGCAGTCGGTTCATTAAGAAGACGTAACACGTGAAGACCAGCAAGTTGAGCCGCGTCTTTCGTACCAGCACGCTGTGCATCATCAAAATACGCAGGAACCGTAATTACGGCGCCAGATAACTCACCGCCTAGCGTAGACTCAGCACGTTGACCAAGCGCTCGTAGAATATCAGCAGAAACCTGGATTGGGTTCTTGTTGCCTTGTTCTGTACGGATCACAGGTAAACCATTATCACTTTCTTCAAACTGATATGGCAGAGACGGGTATCGCTGTTGAATATCTGACAGTGAACGACCGATTAATCGCTTAACTGAGATAATGGTATTTTTAGGGTCAGTCTGCGCGTTAGCACGAGCTTCATCGCCAGTGGTGTACGACTCTGACGTATAGTGAACAACTGAAGGTAAAATGCTTCGACCTTGTTGATCAACGAGTGTACTTGCCTCGCCACTGCGTACTGCAGCAACCAACGAGTTTGTTGTACCTAAATCAATACCCACAGCAAGCTTGTGCTTGTGAGGAGCGGCGCTTTGCCCTGGTTCTGCAATCTGAAGTAGTGCCATGGATGTGTCCTTGTTATACAAACTAGCCGATCAAACGATCTTCAACTAATTCGATTTCATTCTTTAATTTTGCAATAAACTTAAGCTTTCTTACTCGGTCTGCAGCTTCTAGCCAAGCTTCGCTTTCGAGTTCTTGTTGGATAGCGCTTAATTGTTGTTTATACATTTTGCTAACCTTGCCTTCAAATGCAAATAGCGCATCTTCGGGATCAGAACTGTCTGCGATATCTTCTAGCTCTTCACGCAGTTCCATTTGCTCCATCAGGAACATCGGATCTTGCATGGTTTGTTGTTCGCCACGAATGTCTTCACCGTGTTGAACTAACAGGTATTCTGCTCGGCTGATTGGATTCTTCAATACCTGGTACGCATCGTTGATCTGTGCCGCTTTTTGCACGGCTAATAAGCGGTCACGCTCAGAAGCTATCGCAAATTTATCAGGATGGAATTGGCGTTGCAGATCTCTAAACTGAGAAGAAAGAAGGCTACCATCCAGTTGAAACTGAAGTGGTAGCCCAAATAATTCGAAATGATTCATGTAAAGGTGGTCCTAAGTTTAGGCTCTTTGTTCAGAGCCTAATTTTATTCTTCGCTTACAACGCTTAACGATTCAAGCGTTTAAACATTGAAGCTCTCACCACAACCACATTCGCCTTTCGCGTTCGGGTTGTTGAATTCAAAACCTTCGTTTAGGCCTTCTTTTACATAATCAAGCTCAGTACCATCTAGGTATACTAGGCTCTTTGGATCAATGATGACCTTAACACCTGAATGCTCAAACACTTCGTCTTCTTCGTTAAGCTCGTCAACGAATTCCAGTACATACGCCATACCCGAACAGCCAGTAGTTTTTACTGCTAAGCGTAACCCGAGACCTTTACCACGGTTATCTAGGAAAGCTTGAACTCGGCTTGCTGCCGTATCTGTCATGGTGATGGCCATACTACAACCTTGTGTTTTATATAAATTGAGAACTCAGGGGGAGCACAAAGGATGCTCCCAAATATTACTTTTTTATCGACGTAATTACGTTATTGAAGCGATTAGTGCTTCTTTTTGTAATCCGCAACAGCTGCTTTGATTGCATCTTCAGCAAGAATTGAACAGTGAACTTTCACTGGTGGCAACTCAAGCTCTTCTGCGATTTCAGAGTTTTTAATAGCAGCTGCTTCATCAATACTTTTACCTTTAACCCACTCAGTTACTAGTGAGCTAGAAGCGATTGCGCTACCGCAACCGTAAGTCTTGAATTTTGCGTCTTCAATAATACCTTCTGCAGATACTTTGATTTGCAGTTTCATTACGTCACCACAAGCCGGTGCGCCAACCATGCCGCTACCTACACTTGGGTCTTCTTTATCAAACGAACCTACATTACGTGGGTTTTCGTAGTGATCAATTACTTTTTCGCTATATGCCATGATAGTTACCTCGAATCCTCTATTTCCGTGAGATTAGTGATGAGCCCACTCAACAGTGTTCAAATCAATCCCTTCTTTATACATATCCCATAGAGGAGACATGTCGCGTAATTTGTTTACCGCTACACGGATTTGTGCAATCGCGTAGTCGATTTCTTCTTCCGTTGTGAAACGGCCGAATGAGAAACGTACTGAGCTGTGTGCCAGTTCATCGTTCAGACCAAGAGCACGTAGAACATATGAAGGCTCTAGGCTTGCTGATGTACATGCAGAACCTGATGATACCGCTAGGTCTTTTAAAGACATAAGCAGAGATTCACCTTCAACGAAAGCAAAGCTCACGTTTAGGTTGTGTGGTACACGTTGGTCTAAGTCGCCGTTTACGGTTACTGCTTCTAGATCTTGAACACCTTTCAATAGGCGCTCACGAAGTGCTAGTGCGTGGTCGTAATCTTTCTGCATATCTTGCTTAGCGATAGCAAACGCTTCGCCCATACCCACGATTTGGTGAGTAGCAAGCGTACCAGAACGGAAACCACGTTCATGACCGCCACCGTGCATTTGCGCTTCAAGGCGAATACGTGGCTTACGACGAACGTACAAAGCGCCGATGCCTTTAGGGCCGTATGCTTTGTGTGCAGACATAGAGATAAGATCAACTTTCATCTCTTTTACGTCTAGTGGGATTTTACCCGCAGACTGCGCTGCATCAACGTGGAAGATGATCTTGCGTGCACGACATAATTCGCCGATTGCACCGATATCTTGGATTACACCAATCTCGTTGTTTACGTGCATGATAGAAACTAGAACAGTATCTTCACGCATTGCAGCTTGTAGCTTGTCTAGATCAATGATGCCGTTTGCTTCTGGCTCAAGGTATGTCACCTCAAAACCTTCACGCTCTAATTGGCGACATGGATCAAGAACCGCTTTGTGTTCTGTTTTGCACGTGATTACGTGCTTACCTTTCTTCTCGTAAAAGTGCGCAGCACCTTTGATAGCAAGGTTATCTGACTCTGTAGCACCTGACGTGAAAACAATCTCACGTGGGTCTGCATTTAGTAGATCGGCAATTTGCTCACGAGCATTATCTACTGATTCTTCTGCCTGCCAGCCGTAACGGTGTGAACGAGATGCAGGGTTACCGAAGTTACCGTCCATCGTCATGCACTGAACCATTTTTTCAGCAACACGTGGATCGACTGGGCATGTAGCTGAATAGTCAAAGTAAATAGGCAGTTTCATTTTCTACTCCAATGTAAAAACTGACCGCTAAGAGCGGGCATTAACACCGTGAGGTGCTGCACTAATCGTTGTAGTGCTCGTATTTTTATGTGCAAAACCATTATTAACCGCAAGATCGATATCTTGACGATCAGAAATCTCTAAAACTTCGTTATCTTTCATTAGCTCACCGAGCGTAATGTCGTTTAAGAAGCTGCTGATTCGGGAGCTTAAATCACGCCATAAAGTGTGAGTTAAACAACGAGTACCACCTTGGCAATCTGCTCGACCGTGACACTTAGTTGCATCGACTGATTCGTCAACTGCAGCAATTACAGTTCCGACAGCGATGTCGCTCGCTTCAGCACCTAAACGGTAACCACCGCCAGGACCACGAACACTAGCAACCAAGCCAGCTTTACGTAACTTAGAAAAAAGTTGTTCTAAGTAAGATAACGAGATGCCTTGTCGCTCTGAAATATCAGCCAGAGGAACTGGGCTTTTTTGCGAATGCAGTGCTACATCTAGCATAGCCGTTACCGCATATCTTCCTTTAGATGTAAGTTTCATATCACACCGTATCCACATTGTTTATGTGGTTGGAATTTTCCCATACCCGACTAAATTGGTCAAGTATTTAGTTGACTATTTTAGTCAGGTATTCACCCTTAAGGTTTGTATGGGCTTTGTTTGTCGTTTTTGCTCTTCTCAATTGAAGTCAAAATGCCGCGTAGAGTGTTGATCTCTTGCAGCTCTGGACGAGCTCGACTGAACAAACGACGTAGCTTATTCATCACCTGACCCGGCTTATCCTTAGAGATAAATTGGGTATCAATGATCACTTTTTCAAGGTGCTCATAGAACATTTCTAGTTCTTCGTGACGAGGGTACTCATCTTGTTGCTGCGGCTGGTACTGGCTCGCCACCATATCAAGGTGTGCTACACGCACTTCATAGCTAAGAGTCTGTACTGCCATTGCTAAGTTTAGTGAGCTGTATTCTGGGTTTGCAGGAATACATACATGGAAATGACACTTCTGAAGCTCATCATTGGTTAAGCCAGTACGCTCACGGCCGAACACTAACGCTACAGGGTGCTTTTGACCTTCAACTGCAAATTTTTGTCCACATTCACGCGGCTCAAGCATTGGCCATTCAAGCGTACGAGAGCGTGCACTCGAACCAACTACCAAACCACAGTCTTTTACTGCTTCATCCAGTGTAGAAACGATGGTCGCGTTTTCCGCGATGTCACCTGCACCCGCAGCCAGTGCTAAGGTCTGCTCGTCAACTTCACATTGAGGGTCTACAAGAACTAACTGACTCAAACCCATCACTTTCATTGCGCGAGCTGCTGATCCGATATTTCCCGAATGAGACGTACCAACCAGAACGACTTTTACATTGTCTAACATGCTATATGACACCACTTTAAAAATAATCGCGAGATATTAACACATAGCTAAGTAAAATGGTCAGACCCTTCTCGGAATGTGAAATCAAGAGTTCAAAAAATAACCACTTCCCTTTTGGGGAAACTTTGGTATACTCGCTGCCGCTTTAAACTGTTCTTTAACATCTTGTGGGAAAAACCATATGCATCCAATGCTAAACATTGCGATACGCGCTGCGCGTAAAGCTGGCAACCATATTGCTAAATCTCTAGAAACAACTGATAAGATCGAATCGTCTCTAAAAGGTAACAACGATTACGTTACTAACATTGCTCAAGAAGCTGAGTACATGATCATTGAGACAATCAAATCATCTTACCCAGAGCACAGCATTATTTCTGAAGAGTCAGGCCTAACTGAAGGTAAAGATTCTGACGTACAATGGATCGTTGACCCACTAGATGGCACCAACAACTTTGTAAAAGGTTTCCCTCACTTCTCTGTATCTATCGCTGTTCGCATGAACGGTCGTACAGAAGTTGCTTGTGTTTATGACCCAATGCTAAACGAGCTATTCACAGCTCAACGTGGCGCTGGCGCTCAACTTAACAACGCTCGTATGCGTGTTACTCAACTAAAAGACCTTCAAGGTACTGTTCTAGCGACTGGTTTCCCATTCAAGCAAAAACAACACTCTGAATCTTTCATGAAGATCATCTCTGGTCTATTCGTTGATTGTGCTGATTTCCGTCGTACTGGTTCTCCAGCTCTTGACCTATGTTACCTAGCAGCTGGCCGTGTTGACGGTTACCTAGAACTGGGCCTTAAGCCATGGGATCTAGCAGCTGGCGATCTAATCGCTCGTGAAGCTGGTGCTATCATGACTGACTTTGCTGGCGGCACTGATTACATGACGTCTGGTAATGTTGTTGCTTCAAGCGCGCGTGGTGTTAAGTCTATTCTTAAGCACGTTCGTGAGAACTCTAACGAAGGTATGCTGAAGTAATTCAGACCTTGCGTTAATGCTCTTTAGTTAAGAGCAGAAGATTTTCAAAGCCTCGCTATTGCGAGGCTTTTTTGTATCCGAGATACGAGATACGAGATACGAGATACGACCAAAATGTCGGTTAGTTACAGTGAGCACAAATCACTGCTCTGTAAGCTGTATTTAGATCGCCACTAGATAGTGACTTAGCTACTTTGGCACTTGGTATTGGTATTGGCAAATACGACAATGTACAGTCGGTTCCAAAAGCTAACCCACAATATACAGACATAAAAAAACCGCTAGTTGCCCAGCGGTTTTTTTGGTTTAGCGAAAGTTGTTAAGCCGCGGCCTAAGGCATTTCGTCAAACTCTTCACCTTCTTTGTCCACTTGTGGTGGCATTAGGTGTTCACGCGTAATACCCAACTTCATAGCTAGTGCAGATGCAACGTAGATAGAAGAGTAAGTACCAACGGTAATACCCAGTAGAAGTGCAGTCGCAAAGCCGTGAATCATAGCGCCGCCCTGAACGAACAGTGCGATAACTACGAATAACGTTGTACCAGAAGTGATCAATGTACGGCTCAATGTTTGTGTGATTGAGCTGTTCAGCACTTCAGGTGCCTCGCCTTTACGCATCTTACGGAAGTTCTCACGAATACGGTCGAATACAACGATGGTATCGTTGAGGGAGTAACCGACTACCGTTAGCAAGGCTGCCACGATAGTAAGGTCGACCTCAATTTGCATTAGAGAGAACACGCCTAGTGTGATGATAACGTCGTGCGCTAGGGCTAATACCGCACCTGCAGCTAATCGCCATTCAAATCGCACTGATACGTAGATCAAGATACAGATAAGAGAAACAAGGATAGCAAGGCCACCAGCTTCTGTTAATTCGTCACCTACGTTAGGACCAACGAACTCGATACGACGCATTTCAACTTGCTCACCAGTACCATCTTTAATTGCAGACAGGATTTGGTTACCAAGCGTTTCGCCCGCAACACCATCACGTGGACGTAGACGAACCATTACCTCACGCGCAGAACCAAAGTTCTGAACCGTAGCATCACCAAAGCCTTCAGCTTCTAGTGCGCTTCGAATGTCAGGTAGGTTTGCTGGCTCCTCAAAGCCCACTTCAATCAGAGTACCGCCGGTAAAATCTAGACCCCAATTCAACGATTTCGTTGTTAGGGTGAAGATAGCAGTACCAATCATCAAGATTGAGAATAAAAAGGCAACCTTTGACCAACGCATGAAGTCGATCATTTTGTCTGCTTTTAGAATCTGAAACATATTAATTCCTAGCCTTAGATCGACAGTTTCTTAACGCGTTTGCCGCCATACATCAGGTTCACGATACAACGTGTTCCGATAATAGCTGTAAACATTGAAGTCAAGATACCAATTGATAACGTTACCGCGAAGCCTTTAATCGCACCTGTACCTACAGCAAATAGAATGATTGCTGTTAGTAGTGTGGTGATGTTGGCATCGGCGATTGTACTAAATGCGTTTGCATAACCTTGGTGAATCGCTTGTTGTGGACTGCGTCCATCTCGAAGTTCTTCACGTATACGCTCAAAGATAAGAACGTTGGCATCGACTGCCATACCGACCGTCAATACGATACCGGCAATGCCTGGTAGCGTCATTGTCGCGCCAGGAATCATCGACATCACACCAATAATCAACACTAAGTTAGCCATCAGAGCGACGTTCGCAATCAAACCGAAAGTACGGTAGTAAAGCAGTGTAAACAGCATTACTGCAGCCATACCCCAAACCATCGCCATGATACCCATATCGATGTTTTGTTGACCCATAGATGGACCAATCGTACGTTCTTCTACAATCGAGATAGGCGCAATCAATGCACCTGCACGTAGTAGAAGTGCCAAGTTATGAGCTTCAGCCGTTGAGTCGATACCTGTAATACGGAAGTTACGGCCAAGCGCAGATTGAATCGTCGCTTGGTTAATCACTTCTTCGTGCTTACTTAGGATCACTCGGCCTTCAGGTGTTTTACGACCGCTGTCTTTATACTCTGCAAATACGGTTGCCATTAGCTTACCGATATTTTGACGAGAGAATGTAGACATCTTGCTACCACCTTCGCTGTCTAGCGAGATGTTAACTTGTGGGCGACCATATTCATCAACACTTGAGCTTGCATCTGTAATGCTAGAACCGCCTAAGATAACGCGTTTCTTAAGTACTACAGGACGACCATCACGGTCTTGCTTAATTTCACTACCAGCAGGAGCACGGCCAGAAGCTGCAGCGGCCAAATCGGCACTGCTGTCCACTTCACGGAATTCAAGAGTCGCGGTTGCGCCTAAAATTTCTTTAGCACGAGCCGTGTCTTGAACACCTGGCAATTCCACTACGATACGGCTAGCACCTTGACGTTGAACCAAAGGCTCAGCAACACCGAGTTCGTTAACACGGTTACGTAGAATAGTAATGTTTTGCTCTACCGCATAATTGCGGATTTCTTGAAGACGAGTTTCAGTGAAGTTAGCAATCAAAGAGAAACGACCGTTAGATTCTGAATCTACGAACGTCATATCTTGGTGCTTAGATTGCAGAAGCGATTTCGCTTCAGCAAGCTGCTCTTCGTTACGCAGAATCACTTCAACCGCATCTTTACCCGATGGGCGAATAGCACGGTAGCGGATTTTCTCTTCACGAAGTTCACTGCGGAACGCTTCTTCTTGTTGGCCAACCAGTTTTTGCATCGCAGCGTCCATATCCACTTCCATTAAGAAGTGAACACCACCACGTAGATCAAGACCCAGTTTCATTGGTGCAGCACCAATCGATTCAAGCCAATCAGGAGTTGAAGCCGCTAGGTTTAAAGCTACGATAACGTCATCACCGAGTGCTTCTGTGATGATATCACGGGCACTGATTTGCGTATCTGTATCGTTAAATCGAACAAGAATGGAACCGTTTTCGAGAGCAACGGATTTAGTAGAAAGGTTTTCTGCTTCAAGAGCATTGGTGACAGCATCCAGCGTAGACAGATCTACAGAGGCGCCACGCGCCCCTGTAACTTGAACTGCCGGATCTTCACCGTATATATTTGGAAGTGCGTACAACGCAGCGATAGCGATGGCAAACATCACCATCAAATACTTCCATAACGGATAACGGTTTAGCACAGCGAGGATCCTCTAGCTGTTTATAGTGATTTCAGAGTACCTTTTGGTAGCACTGCTGTAACGAAGTCTTTCTTGATAACGACTTCGTTGTTTGCGTTCAGTTCGATAGCAACGTAGTCGCTGTCTTCAGCAATCTTAGTGATCTTGCCGATTAGGCCGCCGCTTGTAAGAACTTCATCACCTTTGCCCATAGAAGACATAAGGCTCTTGTGCTCTTTAACACGCTTAGCTTGTGGACGGTAGATCATGAAGTAGAAGATCACAGCGAACATACCTAGCATGATAAGCATTTCGAAACCGCCGCCTGCTGGTGCACCTTCTGCTGCTGCGTGAGCTTGAGAAATAAACATTTAAAACATCCTCTATTATATTTTCGTAATTGTTTGTCTAATTGGGTCGTATCCCTTTATTTTCAAGCCCCATCACTCGGAAGAGAGATAGGGCTCGCAAAAAAGAAATACTAAGATTCTTTACCTAGTGGTGGCACTTCACGCCCCATTCTTGCGTAGAACTCTGCAACGAACTCTTCAAAGCGGTCTTCATCGATAGACTGACGAATGTCTGACATTACTCGTTGGTAGAAACGCAGGTTGTGAATCGTGTTCAGTCGAGCACCTAGGATTTCGTTACAACGATCCAAATGGTGTAAGTACGACTTGCTGTAGTTCTTACAAGTGTAACAGTCACAATCTGAATCTAGTGGTGTTGTATCGGTTTTATGCTTCGCATTACGGATCTTGATCACACCTTCTGTTACAAACAGGTGGCCATTACGTGCATTTCGCGTTGGCATAACACAGTCAAACATATCGATACCGCGACGAACACCTTCAACCAAGTCTTCAGGTTTGCCTACACCCATTAGGTAACGAGGCTTATCTTCAGGCAGTTGAGGACATGTGTGCTCAAGAATGCGGTGCATATCTTCTTTTGGTTCACCTACTGCTAGACCACCTACTGCATAACCGTCAAAGCCAATTTCTGTTAGGCCTTTAACGGATACATCACGAAGGTCTTCGTATACGCCACCTTGTACAATACCGAACAATGAGTTCGGGTTTTCTTGTTTATCAAAGTGATCGCGTGAACGCTGAGCCCAACGAAGAGACATCTCCATCGAGTCTTTAGCTTCTTTATGCGTCGCAGGGTAAGGCGTACATTCGTCAAAGATCATTACGATGTCTGAGCCTAGATCCTTTTGGATTTCCATCGACTTCTCAGCGTCCATGAAGATCTTGTCACCGTTTACAGGGTTACGGAAATGAACACCTTCTTCAGTGATTTTACGCGTTGCGCCTAGGCTGAATACTTGGAAGCCACCTGAATCAGTCAAGATAGGACCTTTCCAGTTCATGAAATCGTGCAAATCACCGTGCAGTTTCATGATTTCTTGACCAGGACGTAGCCATAGGTGGAATGTATTACCTAATAGGATTTCAGCACCTGTGTCTTTTACTTCTTCAGGTGTCATGCCTTTAACCGTACCGTAAGTACCTACAGGCATGAATGCTGGGGTTTCAACGGTACCGCGTTCAAACTGAAGTTGACCACGACGTGCGCCGCTATTAGTTTTTTTAAGTTCGTATTTTAATTTCACGAAGCCTCCAATATGCCAGAGAAACAATCTGACTGTTAATTCAGAACCTTAGGCCGAACAAAAGTTCAGTCTAGTGGGTTCTATGAGGAGCGGTCGCGTATTCCTTGCGAGAGATTAGACAGACACCCTGCCCGACTCCTAGCCTACTGCTAGCACCCGTAAATTCTGCTTATATCGTTTATAACCAGCTAAAATTAGCTCGTTTTCTTATTGATGAACATCGCATCACCGTAGCTGAAGAAACGGTATTCGCTCTTCACTGCGTGATCGTATGCACCCATCACATTGTCGTAGCCAGCAAATGCACTCACCAACATAATCAGCGTTGATTCTGGTAAGTGGAAGTTGGTAATTAAGCAATCCACCAGCTGATATTCATAACCTGGGAAGATGAAGATTTCTGTGTCACCAAAGAAAGGAACTAACTCAGTGCCATTTTTCACTGCATCTTGAGCCGCACTTTCTAGTGAACGCACAGAGGTTGTACCAACGGCAATGATGCGTCCGCCGCGAGCTTTTGCAGCTGCAACGGCATCTACCACTTCTTGCGGTACTTCAACGTACTCAGCATGCATGTGGTGGTCATTGATATTATCGACTTTTACTGGCTGGAACGTACCAGCACCAACGTGAAGCGTCACGTAAGCAAACTCAACACCTTTTTCTTTCATGTCAGCCATTAGCTTGTCATCAAAGTGAAGGCCTGCTGTTGGCGCAGCAACTGCACCCGGCTTTTCATTATAGACAGTTTGGTAGCGCTCTTTATCGGCGTCTTCATCTGGACGATCGATGTAAGGAGGCAGTGGCATGTGACCAACACTGTTAAGAATCTCTAAAACGCTTTGATCGGATGTGAAATGGATTTCAAATAACGCATCATGACGTGCCACCATTTCAGCTTCATACTCATCGTTCTCACCAAGGAACAATTTGGTACCCGGTTTCGGTGATTTAGAACAACGAACATGCGCAAGAATGCTTTTCTCATCCAGCCTACGTTCAACCAACACTTCAAGCTTACCGCCTGATGCCTTGCGACCGAATACACGAGCAGGAATCACGCGAGTGTTATTAAAAATAACAAGATCACCTGGCTCAACCAAGTCTAAAACGTCTTTAAACGAACCATCAGCTAGGTTGCCATTATTGCCATCTAATTTAAGTAGGCGGCTTGCTGTGCGCTCCTCTTGAGGGTAGCGAGCAATGAGTTCATCTGGTAGGTCAAAGTGAAAATCTGAAACTTGCATGTGTCGAGTCTTGTCTTAGTTGATGATATTTATGCCGTTGACGAATAATAAGTCGAAGTTGCCGAACAATCGTTTCGGTAAGTAAATCGTTACCAGAAACACATCGTAAACATGACTAAAAATTTCGCAGTGGGCTAGTATAGGCACACGAGCCGCAATAGCAAGGTTTACAGCATTGGATTATTGTAAAGAGTCGTAAAATAATACGACCATTCCCCCTCATAAAAAAACAAAATTAGTTGCATGAAACTCACCCAAAAATGCGTTAGATCTCAGTTATTTTTTGGATAAAAAACTATAGTAATAGCAACAAATAAAAAAGAAGGAGGTCCGTATGATCAAGGTTGAAGATATGATGACTCGCAACCCTCATACCCTATTGCGCTCACACTCACTGGCCGATGCAAAGCACATGATGGAAGCGCTTGATATCCGCCATATTCCGGTTGTTGATGCCGACAGACAACTACTTGGCGTCGTCACACAGCGAGACGTTCTTGCCGCTCAAGAATCTAGCCTACAAAACATCCCACAAGCTCAATCCTATACTCTTGCAACACCACTCAATGACATCATGCACAAGAGTGTTATGTCTGTAGAGCCGCGCGCAGGACTAAAAGAGTCTGCTGTTTATATGCAGAAACACAAAGTGGGCTGTTTACCTGTCGTTGAGAACCACGAACTCGTGGGCATCATTACAGACAGCGATTTCGTTACGATAGCCATTAACCTGCTAGAGCTACAAGAAGAAGCGGAACCGGAAGAGGTAAATTAACCACTATTCACCAATAGACACGCTAAGGAAAGAGAGCGAATCCTTAGCGTTGCTGTATGTTATTACGAAGAATTTCAGGGCTACGTGAAATAGACGGAACTTTAGGTGTATGTCGGATAACGACTGTCGGTTCTAGCAACATAGCTTTTGGAAAAGACTCTCCGATTTGAATCAACTCCATCATCATATCAAAACCTAACAGCGCAATTTGATGTATTGGTTGCTTAACACTTGAAAAGCCCAATGACTGGGCAATAAATGTGTCATCAAACCCTACAATATCAACCCTTTCAAGCAGTTGACTGTCTACTGATTTTAACCCATTAAATAGATGACTAGCCGATATATCATCGGAACAAAATACAGCTTCCAGTGGCGAAGAATTATCGACGATCAAGTGTTGGATATATTCTGTCAACGACTCCGTAGTGTAGGGAGCTAACACATGTTTTTTATCCAACAGGATATCGCGAGACTTTAATTCTGTTTGAAAACCAATAAAACGATCCGATTGAATATCACTGGCTCCAATAAAGCCAATACGACCATACCCTCGCTTAGCAAAATAACAGGCAACTTGCTCACCCCCGTGCTGGTGATGAGTTCCTATACTCGCAACAGTAGGGTCTGTCGCTGTCAACAATACGACAGGAAACGGTAGCTCACCTAATGGCTCTAGATGTTCTTTTTTCAACGAGCGAGGGATTAGAAAAACACCATCAACCTTATGGTTGATGCACTCCGAAAGAAACGTCTTCTCTAACTGTAAGTTATTCCGGCTATTAAACAACAGTATGCTTCGGCCATGCTTGTAGGCCTCTTCCTCAAGAACATCCACTAGCTGAGTAAAGAAAGGATTCGACATATTTCGCACAATGACAGCAAACAGCTTAGTTGGCTTTTTACGCTTCGCAGGCGGTTTCTGATAGTTCAGAGCTTCCATCGCACTAATCACAGACAGCTTTGCTTGCTCTGAGACACGCTCACTACCATTTAGCACCCTTGATACTGTCGCGATTGATACACCCGCACGTTTAGCAACATCCCTAATAGTCATGTTCACTCATTCTCTTTAACAATCTACCAACCCAATACATTAACCAAAAACATGTAACAAGACTTGGTGTTACATCACAAACAACTACAGATTTAGCCAATATTCACTCAGAACGACTGGAGAATTCGTCCTCACTATTTTATCAAATCGTCACCCTACCTATGATTTAAACCAAGCAACATGATTAGGTAAGCCATCGTGCAAGAACAAAAATACAAAACAATCAATTTAGCAACGGCTAGTGAAATAACTAAGTTTACTGAAATAGAAAGATCATCAGAAATGAGACCTTTATTTCATATTACGCCTCCCCATGGTTTATTAAATGATCCAAATGGTTTTTGTTTTTTCAATAATCAATACCATTTATTTTACCAATGGTTTCCATTCGATACCTACCATGGAATGAAGCATTGGATGCATTTAACCTCTAATGACCTATTAAATTGGAAGAGGCATGGTTCTAAAATAACACCAAAAGAAAATTACGAATCTCACGGAGCATATTCCGGCAGTGCTTTTGTAGAAAACAATAACGCTTATTTATTTTATACAGGAAACATTAAAAAAGGCTCATCTCGAGATGCAAACCAATGTTTAGCATTACTCGATAACACTAATGCCGTCACCAAGTATAGTCCGAATCCAGTTATTAAGTCGGTTCCCAAGGGGTATACCGGGCATGTACGAGATCCCAAAATCGTTAAACACAATGAGCACTATTACATGTTGCTCGGTGCGCAGCGAGAAGCCGATCTATCAGGGGCAATCATCATATATCAATCGGATGATTTGCTCAGTTGGGAATTCAAAGGAGAATTAGATCTTCAGTTCTCAGGGGAATTCTTAACCGGTTACATGTTCGAATGTCCTGATCTATTAAACGTTGACGGCCATGACGTTTTAATTTTTTCACCGCAAGGTAGCAAGGCAAACGGAAGTCGATTCCATAACCGATTCAACGTTATCTATTGTTTAGGCAGCATCAACTTCGAAAAACTGACCTTTGAAGTTGAACACTGGGATGAATTGGACCGTGGGTTTGATTTTTATGCCCCACAAACTATGGCGAACACCCCAGATGAGCAAACTCTTATTGCATGGGCAGGGACCGATGAAGAACTACCAAGTCGCCAATTTGGCTGGGTTAACTGTTTAACATTGCCGAGAACACTATCAATTCTTAATCGTCGCTTATACCAACAACCGAAGATTTTGCAATCTGACTCTTTTAATAAGCGTCCATTGGAAATAAATAAAACCAATATACCCATTAAGTTAGAGCAACTTTCATTTTCACTCGATGTAAATGAGTTCAATGGAAATATAAAAATATCCATCGAAACTAAAAATAAGAAATTGTTATTCTCTATTAAAGACAGAGGTATTCACTTAGATCGAAGCCAATATAACCACCATCCAGAAGATTGGGAATTTGGAAGCGTCAGACATCACAGAACAAATTATGACATAACGGATGTCAAATTTATATGTGACCAAAGCATCATTGAGATATACCTCAACAATGGACGAGATGTATTTACTTGTTTGTTTTTCCCTGAAAATGAAGAACACAGATTAAATATATTACAAAAAGAAGATACCGATATGGATATCAAACTTAACTACCTTACAATATAATAAAATGGTGAACAAAATGAATTATGACGCTACCGTAAACGAGATACTCGAGAGTATCGGGGGCATAGAGAACATCCGCAACGCAGAACACTGCGCCACACGCTTGCGCCTCATCCTAAAAGACAACGAAAAAGTTGATTCTGAAAAAGCAAAAGAAATTAAACAGATCAGCGGCTACTTTTATCAATCAGGTCAACACCAATTTATTATTGGCACTGGTACAGTCTCTCACGTTTATGACTCATTAAAGCGCACATTAGGCGGAGAGCTTGATAACTCAGGTTTTAAACAAGATGCCTTCGCAGATATGACCATAAGTCAAAAAGTGGTTCGCACTCTCGCCGATATTTTGATCCCACTGATCCCAGCACTAGTGACCACCGGCTTACTGATGGGTTTACGTGGCATGATGCTGCATTCTGGCATGAGTTTCTCACCCGAAACGCTGCCCTATTTAGCATGCTAACCGACACTGCCTTTGCCTTCTTACCCGTTTTAATCGCTTATTCTGCGGCAAAGAAATTCGGTGGCAATGCTATTATTGCCATCGTTGTTGGTTTGATGATGGTCGCCCCACAATTACCTAATGCTTGGGTGGTAGCCTCTGGCGGTGCCGAGCCGATGATGGTCAACTTATTGGGAATCAACTTCCCATTAGTGGGCTACCAAGGCACTGTACTTCCAGCAATATTCGCAGGTTGGTTTGTCTCTTACTTGGAGCGTAATCTACGCCGCTTCATTCCAGCAAGTATGGACCTAGTCTTCACTCCATTTTTAACCATTACGATTGCCGTATTTGTCATCTTGTTTGGCTTTGGTCCGATTCTACAAAGCATTGAACACGGCTGTACTTCTCTAGTACGTATGGCGCTCGACCTACCTCTTGGTATTGGTTACATCCTTTATGGTGCCGTTCAGCAAATGATCGTGATCACCGGTCTACACCATGCTCTTGGTGTCATTGAGATTGGCTTATTAAATGAAACTGGTGTTAACCCACTGCAACCTCTTGGTACTGCTTCAATGGCAGGTCAATTTGGCGCTGCGATAGCCGTCGCGACTCTACTGAAAGATAAACTGAAAAAAGGTAATGCCTACAGTGCTTCGATATCCACACTATTTGGTATTACAGAGCCACTTCTGTTTGGTGTGAACTTACAATATGGAAAAGTCTTTGTCTTTGGCATGGTAGGCGGTGCTGTAGGTGGGCTTGTTACTTACTTACTCAACATCAGTGCAACCGGTATGGGCATTACCTTTATTCCAGGTATTCTTCTTTATTCGCAATCACTTTCTGCGGTCATTGGTTACCTAACCGTTATTGCTAGTGCATTTGCCACAGCATTTATGCTGACTCGCATCTATAACCCGGTTAAAAACGCTTAATCAACTTTGGGTGATTTGCTTCCCCCTAGGCAAGTCACCCATTTCCCACCTACTTATGCTCAGGTGGGCTTCTATATGAGGAAATAATGATGAATAAGGTATGGTTAACTGGCGATGCTGTGGTGGATTTAATTCCTGAGAGCGACTCTACCTACTTAAAATGTCCAGGCGGTGCCCCCGCAAACGTTGCGGTTGGTATTGCTCGTTTATCAGGCCAAGCTAGTTTTTTTGGCCGAGTTGGTAATGATCCACTTGGTCGTTTTATGTCAGAGGTTCTCCAAGAGCAAGGGGTTGATACTTCCCAACTCAAACTTGATGAAAAACACAGAACATCAACCGTGCTGGTCGATCTTGACCAAGATGGCGAACGAACTTTTACCTTCATGGTAAAACCCAGTGCAGATCAGTTCATTACAGAAGATGATATCCCAACCTTTAATCAAGGTGAGTGGCTACACTGCTGTTCAATCGCATTAGCAAATGAGCCAAGCAGAAGTACTACGCTGAAAGCGCTTAAAGCAATCAAATCAAAAGGAGGATTTGTTAGCTTTGACCCCAACCTAAGAGAAGAGGTGTGGCGAATCCCTGAAGAGATTCGTCCTATCGTTATGCAAGCCATCGCCTTAGCAGATGTGGTTAAGTTTTCAGAAGAAGAACTGCTTTTTCTTACAGAAAGCAACACTTTAGAATCAGGACTAACAGCACTAGACCAATTGAAAATCCCAGTCACTTTGGTCACCTTAGGTGCTACGGGTTCGTTGATGATAGTAGATGGACAACGAGAGCACATTGCTAGTCAAAAAGTTCAAGCTATTGATACTACTGGTGCGGGAGATGCCTTTGTCGCAGGTCTACTCGCCTACCTCTCACAATACGAGGAATGGCATCAACCTGAAATCATTCGACAAGCAGTAATGTGGGGCAATGGCTGCGGGGCATTAGCAACAACACAGAAAGGCGCAATGACCGCTTTACCAGAGAAAAGAAAGCTACTCACATCCCTAAATAAGCTTTAACCCAACAATATAGATAGCCTAATAATCAAGCTATTAGGCTATACCAAACCGAATTTTCCTACTCCATGACTTTGTAATACAAATTAAAGATGCGTTAATAATACGGAAGAGGCCCAAGCAATAACTCTCAGCTGATGTGAAACCAGACGAGCAACAAGCAAAATCCAATAATATCAACAACCTATTTACCCATCATTCTTAGACATCAAAATATAGTGGATACATACTATTTATTGATATATTTATCGTTAGAATCATGTAAGAATTTGTTAAGAATAAAAACAAGCTGCCTTACTAGGGCGTGTTGATCTTTCGTGAGTGTTTTTTGAACAGCATGGTAAAGAGTTATAATTTGCTTCGCCAAAAGTAAAACC